>JAFSBG010000079.1 GCA_017441945.1 Clostridia bacterium | reverse complement strand
GGAGGGTTTTCTTATATCTAAAGATTTTTATTCCACCTGCATAGCAGGTGGTTTATTGACGCTTATGCGACAATAAAAAAAGAACGCATTTTCATGCGTTCTTTGGTGACCCGTACGAGAATCGAACTCGTGTTACTGCCGTGAAAGGGCGGTGTCTTAACCTCTTGACCAACGGGCCATATATGGTAGCGGCGGTTGGATTCGAACCTACGACCTGCCGGGTATGAACCGGATACTCTAACCAGCTGAGCTACGCCGCCATATATGTCACTTTCGTGACTGCCTGCTTATTATATCACAGACTTCTAACTTTGTCAACACTTTTTTTCGTGTTTTCAAAAGTTTTTGGTGACCCGTACGAGAATCGAACTCGTGTTACTGCCGTGAAAGGGCGGTGTCTTAACCTCTTGACCAACGGGCCACTTATTTTATCGCGTTAATCGCGACTGCCTTAATATAATAACACAGCAGTCGCGATTTGTCAACACTTTTTTGCAATTTTTTTGAAAATATTTTTTAGGCTTTATTTTTCTTTGTGAGGTAATAGTATACAGGGATACCAACCGCCGTGATAGCAAGGCCGATGATGCTGTTTGCAGGGCTGGACATCACTGTGCTGATAAGGATATAGCCTGAGCCGACAACGCCGATGATGGGTGTTACAGGATAGAATGGCACCTTGTATTCGCCCTGAAGCTCAGGGAACTTCTTACGCATTACAAATACGCCGAAAACGCCCATTGTGAAGAAGATCCAGATTACGAATACCAGAATGTCTGTCAGCTTATTAAATGAACCCGACATGATGTAAAGCACTGCCAGCACGCTCTGCATAATGAGGGAGTTAGCAGGTGTGCCGTATTTAGGATGAATTGCGCCGAAAACCTTTGCACATGGGAGCATACGCTTTTCGCCCATGGACAGCGGAACACGAGCCGATGTCATAAGGTAGCCGTTGAGCGAGCCGAAAACAGAAATCATAATGCCTGCTGTGATGAATGCGCCGCCGCCATTGCCGAAGAGTACGGTTGCAGCTTCAACGCCCGGTGTTTCAGATGTTGCAACAACTTCGCTTGGAAGCACCTTGAACATAGCAAGATTGAACACAGCGTAGACAATGATAACGAAGATGATACCGAAAGAGATGACCTGCGGGAGCTTTTTAGGATTTTTAAGCTCACCAGCCATATTTGTAACGCTTATCCAGCCGTCATAAGCCCAGAGTGTGCCGAGAATAGCCGCGCCGAAGCCTGTTACTGTGACAGCGTCGACAGCTTCAAAGTTGAGCGGACCTGCGTAAGTAATGCCGAATACGATGATGCCGACAACAGGGATAAGCTTGCCGAATGTTGCCAATGTCTGAATAAGTCCGCCGTACTTTGTGGAAAGCACATTCATAACGAGGAGGAAGAAAAGCACAGCAATCGCAAGAATTGTCTGTCCCATTTTGCTCATCGGGAAGAATACGTTTGCATAAGTTGCAAATGCGATTGTCTGGGCTGCGATGGAGGCAGGATAGGAGATGATTGTCTGTACCCAGCCGAGAAGGAAGCCCCAGAGACCGCCATAGATGTCTTCAAGATATGTGTAAAGACCGCCTGTCTTTGGAATAGCAGAAGCAAGCTCAGCTATCGAAAGAGCAGATGCAAGAGTGATAATGCCGCCTGCTACCCATGCCAGAATCGCCATGAGCGGGCTGCCTGCGCTCGAAAGAACGACGCTCGGCTTGAGGAAGATACCGCTGCCGATGATCATGCCTACAACGATGGCAAGCGCTTCCAGCGTTGTGACGTTTTTTTCCATTTGTTTTTTCATAATTGCCCCTTTTGTTAAATCAGTAACATACAGTATACCATTGAATAATACATTTGTCCAATATATTTTACCAATAAACTGGCTTATTTATTATAGATTTAATGTATAAAGCAGCTTCTGATTACACAATGGGAACAAAAAACAGAGCTGTAATCAGCTCTGCTCTGTAACACTATTCCTCTAAAATCGCAGAAATTGCAGCCAGCGCGGCAACAGGCGCTGTTTCGCAGCGTAAAATACGCTTGCCCAAGGTTGTGAACACCATGCCTTCCTTTTCACAAAGCTCCACTTCCTTGAGAGAAAATCCCCCCTCAGGACCTGTGATTATGGCAATGGTATCGTGCTTTTCTGCATTAAGCAGGTTGTTTTTCAGCGTAAATCTGTCCTCACATTCATAGAGGAAAAGTGGCAGGTCATAGCTTTTCGCCATTTCGACAGCTTCCTTGAATGTGACGATAGGCTCGACTTTCGGAAGCACACCTCTGCCCGACTGCTTGCCTGCATCACGGGCAATTTTGTTATAACGGACAGTTTTTTTCTCGTTATCACCCTTGCCCAGCTTGATAACGCAGTTATCGGAGGTGAAAAATACTATGTTGTGAGCGCCCAGCTCGACACATTTCTGGATTATCATTTCAGGCTTGTCACCCTTGCCCAGCCCTGCAAAAACTGTCACCTTGCTCTTCATTTCACTGTCACAAGGCGCGATATTTTCAACCTTGCACAGCACGCTGTCCTTGGTTGTCTCCTCGATGACGCACATAAAATCCTTGCCTTCGCCGTCGCAGACTGTTATCTTATCTCCCGCCTGCTTTCGCATTACGCGGACAACATGGCGGACATTTTCCTCTGTCAGCCATATTTCTTTGGTGTTTTCATTAAGATTTTCTTCAAAAACTCGCATATCGTCACCTATATAAGTTCGTTGATTATAGTATTTGAAATTAAAAAGCCCTTCGGCGTAAGGCGGTATGTCATTCCGTCATATTCGGCATAGCCGTTTTTGATGAAGATTTCCAGCTTTTTGCCGTATTCCTTGAAATCCTCGCCGAAAATGCTGTAAAACTCAGCTTCATTTATGCCCCTTGTTGTGCGGAGCATAAGCATGATATACTCGCCCTTGCGGTATTTCTTCTCAAGAGCCATGTCCTCACTTTCACTTAGCTCGATGATGCCGTTTATATAATTATTGATATTTCCCGAATAGCCGAAGCGTCTGCCGCCATAGAGCGAATGTGCCGCCGCACCGAGACCGAGATACTCTGTCAGATCCCAATATTTGCTGTTATGGCGTGAAATCATGCCATTTTTCGCGAAATTGGACACTTCATACTGGTCATAGCCGGCATTTTTCAGCTTTTCTACGGCATAGAGGTACATATCTGCCTGCATATCATCGTCGGGGAGATTGAGGTCCATGTGGTACATTTTCGAGCCTTCTTCAAGACGAAGCCCGTAAGCCGAAATGTGTGCAGGAGCAAGGTCGATTATGCTTTGCAGGCTTTCGTCCCAGCTTTCCATCGTCTGGTCGGGCAGACCGTAGATAAGATCAAGGCTGATATTTTCTGTCAGGTATTCTTTTGCGATTTTGACAGCCTCCTGCGCCTGCTTAAAGGTGTGGATTCTGCCGATGGTGAACAATTCCGAGTCGACAGCCGACTGCACGCCAAGAGAAAGGCGGTTTACACCGTGCTTTTTCAATTCCTTGCAGAAGGCTTTGTCACAGCTTTCAGGGTTGGCTTCGACAGTGATTTCGGCATTTGGATGAATTTCAACATACTTTCGAAGCTCTTTCAGCACCTTGCCGATGCGTTTCGCGCCGAAAACAGACGGAGTGCCGCCGCCGAAATAGACAGTGTCCGCTTTTTGGTTGCTGTCCTCGAAAAACTCCTCTATCTGGGTGATGAGGGTTTTCATATAGCCGTCCATCATTTTATCGTCATATTTAGTTGTCGAACAGAAATCACAATAGCCGCACTTGCTTTTGCAGAACGGAATGTGGATATAGATACCAAGCATTATGTAGCTCCTTTCAGGAGAATGAATTGGCATACGCCATGAATTGCTTTCGGAACATTTAGATTTGCTTTGCACAGATTAAATAAGATAACCTGCGGTCTTTTTCGGGAGGGCGCGGAGACCCTCCCCTACAAATAATCTTTCATAAATCATTTCGCAGAGGCGTCGGTCCCACCCCCGCCCGTGGGAGCAGCAAGCGGCTCCCCTACTCATTGCAAATGATGTAGTTTGTACGAATTAAATAAAATGCAAATTATGTTTGTACGCGGACCGTCGGGGACGTCAGTTCCTACAAAATTACAGAGGTGAGCATCGCTCGTTTGTACATAAAAAGGCGGATTTTACTCCGCCTTTATAATTTTTACTTATCGTCGTCAAGACGGAGGACAGCCATGAATGCTTCCTGCGGAACTTCAACAGAACCGAGGGCACGCATACGCTTCTTACCTTCCTTCTGCTTTTCGAGCAGCTTCTTCTTACGTGTGATGTCACCGCCGTAACACTTGGCGAGAACGTCCTTACGCATAGCCTTGACAGTTTCACGGGCAATTACCTTGCCGCCGACAGCCGCCTGAATAGGCACTTCAAACATCTGTCTTGGAATGTGCTCCTTGAGCTTTTCAGCAATTCTTCTCGCTCTTTCATAAGCCTTTTCTGTATGAACGATAAAGGAAAGGGCGTCGACAACGTCGCCGTTGAGGAGAATGTCAAGCTTGACAAGGTTGGACTTGCGGTATTCGAGGAACTCATAGTCGAGGGAGGCATAGCCTCTTGTGCGGGACTTGAGAGCATCAAAGAAGTCATAGATGATTTCGTTGAGCGGCAATTCATAGTGGACTTCAACACGGTTTGTATCAAGGTATGTCATATCCTTGAAAATACCGCGGCGGTCCTGACAAAGATCCATGATATTGCCAACATATTCAGTAGGCACGATGATATTTGCCTTAACGATAGGCTCGCGAGCCTCCATAATTTCGCCCGGATTTGGATAGTTGAGCGGATTATCAATAGTCAGCTCTGTGCCGTCCATCATAGTTACCTTATAGATAACAGACGGAGCTGTTGTGATGAGTTCGAGATTGTATTCGCGTTCAAGGCGCTCCTGAATGATTTCCATGTGGAGCAAGCCGAGGAAGCCGCAACGGAAGCCGAAGCCGAGAGCGGCAGAGCTTTCAGGCTCATAAGTGAGAGCCGCATCGTTGAGCTGGAGCTTTTCGAGAGCGTCGCGAAGGTCTGGATACTTCTTGCCGTCGGCAGGATAAACGCCCGAATAAACCATTGGCTGAATCTTCTTATAGCCTGTGAGTGGCTCGGCGGCAGGATTTGCAAGGTCTGTGACTGTATCACCGACGCGTGTGTCCTTAACATTCTTGATGGAAGCTGTGAAATAGCCAACTTCGCCGGCTGTAAGCTCTGTGCAAGGCTCAAAGCCCAATGGACGGAGACGTCCCACTTCAACAACCTGGAAGGAAGCGCCCGACGCCATCATCTTGATAGTCTGTCCCTGTCTGATTGTGCCGTCCTTGACACGGATGTAAACGATAACACCGCGGTAGCTGTCATACTGGCTGTCGAAAATAAGGGCACGCATTGTGCCGTCCTGCAGGCCTGCATCAGGGGCAGGAATATTGTGAACGATGGACTCAAGAACATCTCTGATGTTAATGCCCATCTTCGCAGAAACTTCAGGAGCATCCATGGCAGGAATGCCGATGATGTCCTCGATTTCGTGCTTTGCGCGTGCAGGGTCAGCCGATGGAAGGTCGATTTTGTTTACGACAGGCTGAACTTCGAGATTGTGCTCAAGTGCGAGATATGTGTTGGCAAGTGTCTGCGCCTCAATACCCTGTGCAGCATCGACAACCAAAATTGCGCCTTCACAGGCTGCAAGAGAACGGGAAACTTCATAGTTGAAGTCGACATGGCCCGGTGTGTCGATGAGGTTAAGGCGGTAGATTTCGCCGTCGTCAGCCTTGTATTCAAGGGTGACAGCGCGAGCCTTGATTGTAATGCCGCGTTCACGCTCCAGGTCCATATTGTCAAGGAGCTGGTCTTCCATTTCACGGTCGGAAACGGCATCGCAAAGCTGCATAAGGCGGTCAGCAAGAGTACTCTTGCCGTGGTCGATATGTGCGATTATAGAAAAATTACGGATCTTACTGCGATCTATCATATTTCCTCCGAATAATTTATAGTAAAATTGCGTCTGATTATCCATTATCCATATTATTATAGCATAAGTAAGGATAAAAGTCAATTTACGGTAAGAGAAAAGCTCTCCAGATGGAGAGCTTTTGTTGTGTTATTTATCTGTCCGGTGATATCAGGTGCTCCACCCAGTTCTCTTCTATTACGATGCCTGAATAAGGTGATACTGCTTTTGAAATATCATCGTAACTATCTGTTCCTACGTAAGTAATACCGCGAAAATCGAAAGGATATCCCAAATCACGTATTCTTTTTTCCAGTTCATCATCAAGATATGGATAAACACCAACTTCATAGCTTCGCACATACCCTGCGGCATCGCCTGCAGTTCCTTTAGAAGTAGGCATAACATAGATTATCTGATGTTCAGGATAGTTTCCCAATTCGCGAAGATTCCAGCTTAAAAGCCGTTCGCACATTGTGCTGTAATGATAATTGGGGAAGATAATTATTTCAAAACCGAAATAAGATATTATTACAAGTATAATTATCATAAAGCACACAAAGTGCCACGAAAGTTTCCTCGCAAGATACTTTTTCATAAAATCACCTATCCTATATAATCATAAATCGGCTCGAGGATGAAGTTTCCCTGCTTATCAATAACGCCTTGTTTTCCTATCTCTTTATTCACTATGGCGTATCCGTCGTCGCGGAAGTCCATATCATCACCGTTATATACGAATTTCTGCTCAATAACCATTTTGCCGTCGGCATTTACATAGCCATACTCTCTGTTTTCATTGACAACCCACGCAAGTCCGTTATGAAAGTTGCCCAGTTTCATTGTATCCTCAAATTCAAGAACAATTTCGCCCTGCTCATTGATATAGCACCACTTTTCATCCTCGGTTTTCACAGGGGCAAGGCCGTTTCCAAACTCACCTGCCTCGATAAACTGAGGCGTGATCACTTCTTCACCCTTGTTGTTGATATAACCGTAAAGTGTACCTTGGCGCACCGCTGCAAATCCATTTTGAGCAAAATCTGCCACCTCATCATAGTCGACAGGAATTATTTCACCGCTTTTATCATTTATAAGGCAATAATCTTTTTCTGTTGCCATATACTCGCCACGCTCTTCACTCCACGCCTTAACAAGCCGTTTGTTTGCCGCCACAGCTATACCATTTACAACAGATCTTGCCTCGTCAAACTGACGTTCAATTACGATTTCGCCGCTCCTGTTTATGTAGCCGTATCGTGATTCGATTCTGACAGGAGCTATGCCGCCGTCATTGAAAGGCTTGGTCTCCTCGTATATGAAATCAATCACAGCGTTGCCCTTTGTATCTATGTAACCACTTTTGCCCTCTCTGGTGGCAGGTGCAAGTCCGTTTGTAAAACTGCCTGCCGGAGCAAAGTCATTACCCAGCACAAGCTCACCTCTGGTATTTATATATCCCGTATAAATCCACGGAATCCCGCCTTTATCGGGTGGAATCTTATAGTGGATATAGCAGTAAGTCGCAAATCCCTCCATATCGAAGCCTTTGTATAAAAACATATCCTTTATATCTGCATTTATCGACTTTTCAATATCTTCACGGCTTATACTTGCCACAATCTTTCCATTTTTATTCACAACACAAAGCTTGCCATCTGTCACCGCCGCTACTACATCGTCGACGAAGAGGTTGTTTGGGGATTTTTGCGGAGCGAAAGCAAACCGCATACATATAATGCCGATTATGGCGAGAATGAGGAGTATATTATATAATTTTTTCATAGCCCATTCCTCCTAATTTATACTGCTGTAAATCGGCTCGAGGATGAAATCGCCCTGCTTGTCGATAATGCATTGTTTTCGGTCGCTTGTTTCCACTATGGCATAGCCATCGTCATAGAAATTGCCGCCTGCGTAAAACCTCTCCTGCGTATAAATATCCTCTCTTATTACATTCAGATACAGCTCAAACTGCGGCTCGATTACGATTTCACCCTTTTCATTGATATAGCCGACCTTATCATTTTTGTCGGCAACCCACGCAAGTCCGTTATGAAAACTGCCAAGCTTTTTGAAATCTTCAAACTTCATTACAATTTCGCCTTTTTCGTCAATATAAGCACAGCTTCTGTCACGCATAATAACAGGCGCAATGCCATTTGTAAACTCACCTGCTTCGCGGAATTGACATTTTATAACTTCCTCACCTTTTGTATTGATATAACCCCATCTTGAAAACTTACACACAGGAGCAAGCCCGTTTTCGCCGAAGTTTTCCACAAAATCATAGTCGACTTCAATAACTTCGCGGGTTTTCTCATTTACTATATATCTGGTGAACTCATTTCTTCCGCTTTTAGTCCTCATTGAATCGACAGCTCTTGATATTCCGTTTACAACAGGAAACGCAACATCAAACTGCGGTTTAATGACAAATTCGCCGCTTTTATCTATATATCCGAACTGTTTGTCAATTTTTGCAGGCGCGATAGTGCTGCCGTTGAATGAACGGGTATAATCAAATTTAAAATCAATGGCAACATTGCCCTTTGTGTCGATATAACCATATTTGCCATCTTTGCCGACAGCGGCCAAACCATCACTGAACTGGTCAGCATAATCAAAATCGTCCGCTATGACTATATCGCCCTTTGTGTTGACATAATGAAAGTCGACAGCCGTCAATCCGTCTCCTATAAATCGCCAGTTATCCACAAACAAAGCTAGCTTGTCATTTGTAAATCGATAAAGAATTTCAACATCGGATTCGCCTTTTATTTCGGTCACTTCTCCGTTTTTATTTACTATACTTGTTCCGACTGTAACAACATCATCGACAAAGAGGTTATTTGGAGCTTTTTGCGGAATGAAAGCAAACCGCATACATATAGTGCCGATTATGGCGAGAATGAGGAGTATATTATATAATTTTTTCATAGACGGCTCCTTTCTGTGGAAATATGGTATCATCACAACCCCTCCACCATTCTAGCGATGGCGACGCGAAGCTAGTGACGTTTACGGCGCCCCCTCCCCTTACACAAGGGAGGCTTTTTAGGGTGCTTTATATATAAGACCATTATACGCACCAAAATGGGACAGGATTTTGAAAATATTTTTCTGTTGACATGATTTATTTTGATTTGATATAATTTTATTATAGATGATATCCCCCCTCTTGACAAGGAGGTAGTTATGAAGAAATATATTCCTGCCGTCTGCCTTACGGTTTTTACCGTTTTTATCCTTATAATGATGCCGCATAGCCCCGAAACAAAGTATTCCATCACTACCCCTTATGAATACCCCGAAATCGACGATTCGATATGGCAGGCTGAAATCGGCGCAAATAAAATAATAAAGCGTGCCGAATTGTACGCGATTCCCGATGAAATCATCGAAAATATGTCGACAGAGGCGCTGATTTACACCATCGGCAATTATCCCGCTTTTCTCAATTTTGTCGGCACTTACGATTATCTTATGACGGGCATGAGTATTCTTTACAATGCTCCCCTCGGTTTTCCTCAGCTTATAAGGCGTGACGACCTGACACAGGCTATGTATAATGTGATAACCGAGCTTGACGATGATGAAAGCGAGGGCTTTGCCCGCTGGCTTATCGAGCTTACCATGGGACAATACACCCTTGAATACGGCGAAAATGCCGACAGATACCATTCAAAAGTTGTGGCTGAAATCGAGGATTTTTATGAAATCCATAAGCAATATTCGCCTTATGAGTTTATAATCGCTCAGCACAGCGTAAGACAAAGATTACAGCACCGCGACGATACGATTTTCGACTGGCAATAAAGAAAAAGCTCTCCAAAACGGAGAGCTTTTGATATTTTATCTCAATGAATCATAAATCGGCTCAAGGATATAATTGCCTTCCTTGTCGATAACGCCGTATTTGTCATTGATTATTACAATGGCATATCCATCATCCTTGAAAAGATGGGCAGCTTCGGCATAATTTCCGTCAAACTCAGGTTCAATGACAATTTCATCATCAATATTTATGTAACATATTTTACCGCCGGTCTGCACAGTTGCAAGACCATTTGAAAACTCGCCCAGATATTCGTACTTCGGCTCGATGATATATTTGCCCTTTGTATCAATAACGCCGAAACCATCTTTAGTAAGCACAACTGCTTTTCCATCCTCAAAGCTTCCGGCATTTGCAAACTGCGGCTCAATCACCATTTCACCGCTTGTGTTGATATAGCCCCAGGCACTTCTCGTTTTGACGGCTGCAAGGTCGCTGCTGTCGAAATCATTGACCATTTCATACACCGCTTCGCCGAGAAGATTGCCGCTTTCATCAACAAATCCCCATTTCATAACAGGCGTAGATGTATAATCATCAACTGCCACACGGGCAAAGCCGTTTTTCATCGACCATGCGTGAGCAAACTGAGGTTCGATAACCATATTTCCCTCGCGGTCGATAAAGCCATAAACTCCGTATTCATTTACCGGGGCAAGCTTACTGCCGTTAAAAGGAAATGCATTACGATATTTCGGCTCAACTATCGTTTCACCCTTGTTATTTATAACGCCCCACTCACCGTCTAAGCTCGCTACCGCATAGTCATCTGCATTAAGCCCGTTTATAATGTTATACTTCGGCTCGATTACAACTTCGCCCTTTTCATTTATGACCCCCATCTTGTTCTCATTCATTACTATGGCAAGACCTCTGTCATTAAACGAAGCTATAGTTTCAAACTCAGGTTCAATTACGATTTCACCTTTTGTATTTACATACACCCATTCACCGTCTGTCTGCGCGACAGCAAGTCCGTTATCGGCGAATGGATACAACTGCTGATACTCGGGCTCGACGATATACTCGCCGTTTTTATTGATAATGCCGTATCTGTTGCCCATTCTTACAGTCATAACATCGTCGATAAACAATGTATCAGCCGGCTCTACCTCTGCAGGTGCAGCGGTAAATCTCATACCGATAAGGGCAACCATTGCGATAACCAATAATAATGTCCATAATTTGTTTTTCATAAACTGCACCTCCTTGATAGTATATTTTAAATATACCATACATTCTATATATTGTCAATATGTTGTCAATATATTGTAAAAAAGCTCTCCGGAATGGAGAGCTTTTGTTGTTTTCTATGTAATTACTGCTTTTTGCCCAGTGTTTCAGGAATACTTGCAAGGAGCGGCATACGAATGAATGCATCGAGGCCGATGAAGATGAGGAAGCACCACATCGGGCCGACCTTATCGTAAAGCACGCCTGCAACGATAGCCATAACTGCGCTGGCGATGGCATTTGTCAGCTTTGTGAAGCCGATCCATACACCCATGACATCCTGGCTTACAAGCTCACGCTGGACAGCGCCTGCGAGAGGGGCTGTGATATGGAAGAAGCCCTGGAGCATGCCTGCGATAACGAGAGTAAATGGGTTTGGAGCGATGATGAGCAGGATATTTGACAGCCAGAACAGCGGAATTGTGACATAAAGCACCTTTTTTCTGCCGAATCTGTCTGCAAGCGCGCCGACAGGATAACCGAAAAGTGTTGATGTGAGGGCCGAAGCTGTTACCATATAGCCGAGGACTGCAACGCTTGCGCCCTTGACTTCGCCTGCGAAAACCTGAACGTATGGGAGAACCATAGCTGTAGGGAGGTTTGCAATAGCGCCGATGAGGATCCACTTGCGTGCGTTGACATTTGTCTTTATGATTTCAATGCCGTCACGGAATGCGTTCTTATTGGAGTTTTTAGCTGCCCACTTTTCGTTAGTGAGGTTTTTGGCAACGATAAAGAGCGAAATAAGGGTGAATGCGGCAGAAACGAAGAAGAGCCAATGGAGTTCTTCTGCAGTAGCCGCTTCAGGATTTGCGCCGATGACATTATTGAGCAGGAAAACTGCGATCATAGGACCGATCATGCCGAGGAAGCCGGCTGCGAGAGATTCACAGACAAGCATACCTCTTGCTCTGTCGCAGGTTTTGAGACAGTTGCCGCAGATTGTGGCACAGCTCTGACCGCTGATGCCCTGACCGAAATAATAGATAATCATAGCCGCAACACAGAAATGCCATGTCGGGGCGTTTGCGTATATGAGATAGGACAGGAGCAGCATGGAAATACCGAACATATAGATATTTTTCGCGCCGTTCTTGTCGATATATTTACCGATGTACGGACCCAAAAGACCGGACATAAGCATGCCTATACTTGTGATTGTGCCGAGCTGAGATTTTGTGGCACCGAGAGCGATGATATAAAGCGACAGATATGGGAAGATTATCTGATAGCCGAGACGCTCCATAGATGTACGGATAACTGTAATCTTCCAGTTTTTATCCTGAGCCTTCCAGAATCCGGGAATGCCGATAAGCATATCCCATATAGTTTCCTTCTTAACGTTGTTGGTCAAAATATTTCCCCCTTTTTCAATTATAGAAATATTCTATCACACTATGTAAAAATTTGCAATATTTTCTATAAAGCAAAGTGGTGAAAAATTAGTTTTTTTGTACGATATGACGGACAGGCTATTTTTTCTTCTTTGGCGCAGGCAATTCAGGGGCGATTTTTTCAAATAAACCCTTGAGGAATTGCTTGTCGCCATGGTTTGCTCCTTATTTATCCGAATACCACTCTGAATTCAGCGGATTTACCCTGATATGTGATAGTGACATAGCCTCGTCCTGTAGTGTTTTTCATAAACAGCAGGCTTCCGTCCGCCTGAATCGAGGCAGTAAAGTTTGCATCAGGAGCGACCTCGACAGTATAATCTGTCAGGCGCTTGCCGTTGTAATATACGTTAGCTACATAATATTCATCGAAGTTAGTGCCAAATCCCTTGCCCGGATAAATAATATCGCTGTTGTGCTCGATGACAAGTCCGCTGTCGGCAGGGACAGGCGGATTAAATGACAGACTGCGCTTTGTCTTACTGATAAAAGAAACTTTCTTGCCGTTTTCATCAATTTTTTCAACAGGATGGATGTCATAGTACAATGAAATATGAAGAGCATCCTTGCCATCATATTTTACGTCGAAAGTGCCGTCGCTGTTTTTAGTCAGTTTAGCTGTGCCTTCCTCAATTTCAAGCTCATAATCACTAAATCTTTCGCCATTCCAGAATGGTGTGACAGTATATGTGCCTGCAGTTGCACACAACGAAATATATACAGCTTTTCCTTCAACAAGGAAAGTTACAGGAGCACTTGGCGGTGCCTGTTCTTCAAGTACCAGTGGAGTTTCCCCTGCATTTTTATACTGTTCCTTTGTGAAAACCTTTTCTTTGATAAGCTTTTCGGCGAGAGTTTCGCTCTTGTCCTTCTGCTCTACATCAAGGGCATTGCGGCTGACGATGGCAACATCACCGCGGAGGAATGTGCCGCCCGCCTTGTATTCTCCGTCGGTCATACCGATTTTATCTGACAATTCCCACGCCTTATCCCATGCGAAATCCACGCTGCTGTCATAGCCGAGGGCGCGGAGGACGAATGTGAGGTATTGTGTCGCTGTGACAGTCTGGCTGCCTCCGAAAGTAGTTGCACTTGTGCCGCTTGTCAAGCCGTTTGCATAGGCATAGCCGACATAAGGCTTTGCCCATTCGGCAACATCGTTAAAAGGCATATCCCATGTGCCGTTTTTTGCTTCGTTTTCCTTGCCTAAAAGACGGACGAGCATTGTTACAGCTTCGTCACGGGCAGGAGCGCGGTCAAGGTCAAAATTCGGGCTGCCGTCGGCTTTTGTGCCTGTGCCATTGAACAGACCGATATTGTTGAGCACACCTGCGGCATTATATGCCTCTGTACCCACAGCATAAGCTGTCGGCACAAATGAAACGAGCATCGCCTCGATGAGCAGACAGGTCATAATGCGTTTTTTCATAATGTCACCTTGTTTAGTTATTATATATTGATTATACCGCTTGAATTTGAATTGGTCAAGAAGCGATTATTTTTCCATAAAATATGCCTTATCTTCGCCTGAAAATCCACAGGCTGTGTAAAGATTATGAGCAATCGGATTATTTTCATTGACATAAAGGCGGATTCCTGTTGCATCGAGTTTGGTTTTCATCTCGTCGGCTTTTGCCATAAGAGCCTTTGCTATGCCACGGTTACGGTATTTTTCCGCCACCCAAAGCTCGTCCACATAGACATAGCCTTTCTTGACTCTGCTGACCTTCGGCAGATATGTGAGAGAAATCCAGCCGACAAATCTGCCCTCTTCTCGCGCAGCATAGACGTACAAATTGCGGTCGTTCAGCTCATCAGGTACATCCTCAATGGGCGCTTTTGCTTCCATGCCTTTTGCGCGCCAGTAAAGCATATCGCAAAAATCCTGATAATTTTCATTTGTAATTCTTTCTATGGTCATTTTTGCTCCTTTTCGGACTACAGCATTTACATTGTAAAAGATTCTGCAAATCTCAAATATATCCCTCCACCGCTGACGCGGTCCCCCTCCCTTTAGGCAAGGGAGGCAATAAAAAAACCGAAGGTTTCCCCTCGGTTTTTGATAAAATTATTCAACTTCTTCCCAGTTGTGGTATACGTTCTGAACGTCGTCGTTGTCATCGAGCATATCGAGAAGCTTTGTCATGTTCTTGACGCCTTCTTCATCGTTCATCTCGATGTAGTTCTGCGGAACGAGGCTGAGCTCAGCCTGAGCGAATGTGTAACCCTTAGCTTCGAGAGCATCGCGTACTTCAGGGAATGTATCAACATCTGTGTAAATTTCGAATGCTTCTTCTTCAGCAACGAAATCTGCTGCGCCGGCGTCGATAGCTTCCATCATAACTGTATCTTCGTCCATATCTTCATCGCGTTCGATGATGATAACGCCCTTACGGTCAAACTGCCAGGAAACGCAGCCAGACTGACCCATACCGGAGCCGTACTTATCGAATGCGTGACGAACTTCACCTGCTGTGCGGTTTCTGTTGTCTGTGAGAGTTTCAACGATAACTGCGATACCGCTTGGGCCGTAGCCTTCGTATGTAACGCTTTCGTAGTTTTCTGTTACGTTGCCGCTCTTGTACTTCTGGATGATTCTGTTGATGTTGTCGTTTGGCACGTTGTTAGCCTTAGCCTTTGCAACGATTTCCTTGAGCTTGGAATTGCCGTTGATGTCTGCGCCGCCTTCCTTGATTGCAACAGCCATTTCACGAGCGAACTTTGTGAAAACCTTAGCTCTTGCAGCGTCGTTAGCGCCCTTTTTTCTCTTGATTGTACTCCATTTAGAATGTCCTGACATAATAACCTCGATATATATTGATTTATTTTTAATTACTTTAACTTATGTATTATATCATAACTATGTGTATAAATCAAGTTTTTGCGGATAAAATATTGGTGTAAAAGCCAAAAATCCACTTTTCACAAAACAAAAAGGAGAAAAATAATGGACAAGAACGCAAACAACAAGGCTAATAACAAGGCAAACAACCAGAATAATTACAACGCAAACAACAAGAACAACGCAGAAAACAACAAGAAGTCCAAGGTTGACCCAATGGAGCCTCACGCGTAAGGCATAAGGCGCATTGATTAAAACGGACTTAGTCCTACACCTCATCCGTCTTGCCATGCAAGACACCTTCCCCTCAAGGGGAAGGCTTTGGGGCGTACATATTTCAGCTTACCTTTATATTTTCATCTATCATCTCATAGGTTATCTGCTGTCTGTCAACCTTTATTTGCACTTCATAACAGGCATATTTATCGTAGTATTTATACTCAAGCCCTGTAATATTATATTCTGCATTCAGTTTCTCTATTATGCCCACGATAGTTTCTATTGCAATTTCTCTGCTTTCGTCAGCAGAAACATTGTTTTCATTCTTAAGATGCATATCCAATCTATGATATGGTGTATGCACATCATCCAATGGAAAGAAGCTCAATATATACGAATAGCTATCTGTAATTTTCGGCATATCGCGAAGGATTTCGTTACATTTTTTCGTGAATTCTTTAATATCTTCCTCCCTCTGGTAATCCATTATCATACCGTTTCTGTATCGTATATTGTCATTTCCGTTCATTATTCCATAGCTTCCATAAAGGAAGCCATGCTCAACTTTCACATTTTCCGTTCCGTAGTATTCTCTTACATATTTTTTCATCGCAAATTCTGTTTTCTGTCTCGGAATGAAAATGAGGAACAGCCAAAGCAAAACTGGTATCGCAAGAATTATATGCCTTACCTTGATTTTCTTCATACGTGCCTCCTTTGCAAAAAACAGCCTCGAAATGCGAGGCTGTAAAGCAGTCATTGGTTAAAGCAGAGTGTGTTCAGCGGTGAGATATTTTTTCATCAGAATGGATAAAAGCCGCAGGCAATACTTTGTGTATTAACGAGGATTTTTAGCCATAAATGATGGAAAAAGAGCCACCGATGGACGCGCTATTGCTTTAATCGATGGCTGCTAAGTTTATTTCGTATAAATATGGTTTACATTTTCGATTGGGTTATCGACGATGTAGGTCAGCTTGTCGAGGTCTTTCATCTGGTCGGATATTACTTTTGTGCTGTCGCTTTCAGGCGAGCCTGTCACCATAATTCTATCGAAATGCTCTTCCAGCAGGGGGATATTCTGACCTGTTACAGCCTTGTCTGCCGCTGTGACAGCCACAACGCCCATCGGCATATCGCTTTCAGCGAGTTTTTCGGCGAGGGCGGCAAGGATATTTTCGTCCGGCTTATTCATAATAAGATTATACTTACCCATGTAAGGATAGGCGAAGTTTGTCAGCATGACCTCGTCGATGCCCATGTCATAAAGTGCGTCGCACATTGCGATGATGTAGTTTGCCGCAGTTTCGCTTGACGGGTCAAACCATGTAAGGCTGTCCTTATCGAGCCACAGAGTTTCGCCGTTTGTTGTGACAGCTTCGTTTCTATGAGCGCGTGCAAGAATGTTATCACGGAGGGCTGAAATGCCGCAAATTATATACACATCGTTATCTTTAAGAGTTTTAATACTGTTAGCTATCATTTCTGCATCGTCAGCCACTATATTTTTGCCGTTTATGATGTCATTTTCAGCAGGCAGATGGAAGATGCCGTCCTTATCCTTGACTGTTACGAGAATCTGCTTGACGCCGTCATTGATGAGGGAATTGACATAGTTTTCGCTCTTGAGATTGGCGAGAGTTATCCATTTTGCAGAAAGGTCAGGAAGCTCCGGCTTTGGAGCTTCGGTCGCCTGTGTGGTTGCCTGAGTAGTCGGCGCTTCAGTGGTTATCGTAGGCTTTGGAGTGTCAGGATTTTCCTCCGGCTTGTCCTCCTCTTCCTTATTGAAAAGAGAATCAAAGAAGGAAAGCTGGACACCGTCGGCTGTAAAGACGAGATTTTCATAAGCCATGTAGCCGAGCACAAGGGCAAGGCACAGCACAAAAAGTATGGAAATAATCCACACGCGTTTTCTGTTTCTTCTGCGGGAACTGCCGACACCTCTTCTCACGATGACCTCCTGATACATTATGTTTATATATTTTAACATTATTACTGTGCGTATATAGAAATTATAGCATAGTCGGAAGAAAAATAATAGTCTTTTTTGTAAAAATGTGAAGGAAATTTGAGATTATATATCGGGGCACAGTTACTACCCCTCCACCACCTTACGGCGGTCCCCCTCCCCTCACAAGGGGAGGCAAGCAAGGGGGGGCAGTGAGGGAAATTTGAGGTGATGGAAAGAAAATACTTTAAAGCGTGGAAGATTCTTCGCATACGCTCAGAATGACAAATAAGAAAGCAATGCGGAGGGAAAGGCACTTATTTATAACCTTTTCTGACAACCCCTCCGTTTTTGCAAACAAAAACACCTCCCCTTGCACAGGGGAGGCATTTATGGTTACATTTTCAATTATTCAGCCTTAACGCTGACGATTTCACTTGCGTTTGTGATGAGCTTACGTGGGCAGACTGTTGCGCACTTGCCGCAGTTTACGCACTTATCATAATCGATGTGAGCGAGGAAGCCATCAACATGGATAGCATCGTATTCACAAGCTCTTACGCACATGGAACAGCCTATACAGCCGATATTACACATAGAACGAAGCTCAGCGCCCTTATTGTGGTTGCTGCAGCTTACGAATACGTCCTGATCAAAGGAAACGATATTGATAATACCGCGTGGGCAGGCTGCAACGCACTTGCCGCAAGCCTTACACTTATCGGACATTACCTTTGCAACACCGTCAACGATTTCGATAGCATCGTAAGGGCAGACAGACTTACAAGTGCCGAGACCAAGGCAGCCATAAGCACATTCAAGAGGACCGCCCTGCACCTTGGAAGCCGCAATACAGTCCTTGATGCCGTCGTATTCATACTTCTTCTTAGCGTGTGTGTTGCCGCCGGAGCACATTACGTGAGCGACCTTCTTTGCTTCGTCAGCAGCTTCAACGCCCATGATGGATGCGATTTTCTTGGCAGTTTCGTTGCCGCCTACAGGGCAGGCATTTACAGGTGCATTACCTTCGATAATTGCATTTGCACAAGCGGAACAGCCTGCGAAACCGCAGCCGCCGCAGTTTGCGCCTGGGAGAGCTTCTTCGATGAGAGGAAGTCTTTCATCGCGTTCAACTGCAAAGAACTTGCCTGCGAATGCGAGAAGGAGAGCAAAAAGTGCGCCGATACCGCCGAGCGCTATAACAGGAAAAAGAATTTCTTTCATTTTATGACCTCCTAATTACCAGATCTTGAGACCCTGGAAGCCCATGAACGACATAGCAAGCAGAGATGCTGTGATAAGAGCTATAGGGAAACCTTCAAAAGCCTTCGGACAATCGGAGAGAATGAGTCTCTGTCTTACGCTTGCGAACAGAACGATGGCAAGTGTAAAGCCGATACCTGCGGAGAAGCCGTAGATAACGCTGCCGATGAAGTTGAGCTCGTTTGTGATGTTGAGGAGAGCTGCGCCGAGGATAGCACAGTTTGTTGTGATGAGCGGAAGGAAGATACCGAGAGCCTGATAGAGAGCAGGCATCATCTTCATAAGCAGCATTTCAACAAACTGAACGAGAGATGCGATAACAAGGATAAATGCAACCGTCTGCATATATCCGATGTTAAGCGGAACGAGAACAAACTTATTTACAACGTAAGTTACTGCGGAAGCAACTGTCATAACGAATACAACAGCCATACCCATACCGAAAGCTGTGTCCATCTTCTTGGATACGCCGAGGAAGGAGCAGATACCGAGGAACTTTACGAAGATATAGTTTTCAATGAGAATTGCACCCAGCGAGAGGGCAAAAATTTCAGTCAATGTCATATTTTATTCCCCCTTCTTTACAATTTTCTGGAATGCGGCAATGATGAAGCCGAGAGCGAGGAAGCCGCCTGTAGGCATTATCATAATTGTTGCAGGCTGGAAGCTCTTGCCGAAAACAGGGATACCGTAAAGTGTACCGTTACCGAGGAGCTCACGGACTGCAGCGAGGATGACGAGAGCGAATGTGAAGCCGAGACCCATTGCGATACCGTCGACTGCAGATTCAAGAGGACCGTTCTTGGAAGCATAAGCTTCAGCACGGGCGAGAATGATACAGTTAACAACGATAAGTGGGATGAAGAGGCCGAGAGAAGCAGCAAGGTCAGGAAGGAATGCCTTCATCAGCATTTCGATAGCTGTTACGAAGCCGGAAATGATGACGACATAGGATGCGATTCTGATCTTCTGCGGAATGATCTTACGGAGGAGGGAAACCATTACATTGGAGCAAGTGAGAACTGCTGTGGCTGCAAGGCCCATACCGAGACCGTTTTCGATGCTTGTACTTGTGGCAAGTGTAGGACACATACCGATGAGCTGCACAAGAACCGGATTGTTTGTGATTATGCCTTCATAAAGCTGTTTTACATATTTATTCATTATTCAAGACCTCCTGCGAATGCGATAGCCGCTTCGACACCGGCTGTTACAGCCTTGGATGTCACTGTTGCACTTGTAACTGCAACAACTTCGTTATCGGCTTCTGCCTTACCCTTGACAACCTTATAAGGGGATGTCTTGAGGACGAACTGGTTGAGCCATTCGACGTCATCTGCCTTTGTGCCGAGACCAGGAGTTTCGGAAAGGCTGATGATGCTTACACCGAGAACACGCTCGTTATTTGCAACGCCGACCATCATCTTGATTTCGCCGCCGAAGCCCTGAGAGGAAACAACAACACCGTAACCGGCAAGCTGACCGTGCTTTGTAAGCTCATAAGCTTCGAGGATGTTTGGATGAGCTGCCATATCAAATTCAACAGGCTTGAAGTCTGTTGCCGAAGGACATACCTTCATAAGAGACTCTCTTGTCTTCTGAGCTTCAACTTCCTTGATAATAGGAGCTGTGACCTTGTTGATGCCTGCGAGAACGAGGGCAACAACTGCACAGAATGTGAAAAGAAGAACTACGAGGCGTACTGTTTCATTTTTGATCTTCATTATTTATTTTCGCCTCCCATCTCAAAAGGTTTTACCTTATGGCCGAATACTCGGCTTGCTGTAGCCTTTTCGATAAGATATACTGCTGCGTTCATAATAAGAATAGCGTATGTTACGCCTTCCGGATATGAGCCGAAGTATCTGATAAGAATTGTGATAGCGCCACAGCCGATGCCGTAGACTATCTGACCACGCTTGTTGATAGGCGATGTTGTATAGTCATTAGCCATGAAGCATGCGCCGAGGAGAATACCGCCTGCGCAGATTTCAGCCAGCATACACTGGAAGTTTTCGCCATGTACGCGAGGGAAAAGGAATGTGATGAGAGCAACTGTGCCCAGGTAGGAAGCAGGAATATGCCATGTGATGACACGTCTGTAAAGGAGATAGATAGCGCCTGCCACAAGAGCGAGGGCGGAAGTTTCACCGATACAGCCAGGGATCATACCGAGCACCATGTCCATAGAGCTTGCGTCAGGAAGAACGCCGAGCTTGAGCTGTGCCATAGGAGTTGCCGATGTTACAACATCATAAGTGGATGTGAAAAGCGGGAGCTTTGTTCTGATAGCTGTGTAAGTTGTCATGATACCCGACCATGAGAAGAGGAATGCTCTTGCTGCGAGAGCCGGATTCATGAAGTTCTTGCCGATGCCGCCGTAAAGCTGCTTTACGATGATGATAGCGAAAAGCGAGCCGACGATGCCGATCCAGATAGGAGCGGAAACAGGGAGAGAAAGGGCAAGAAGCAAGCCTGTTACTGCAGCAGAGCCGTCAAATGCTGTGATCGGTCTGTGCATAAGCTTCTGATATGCGTATTCAGCGATGATACTTGTGAGAACGCAGACGATAGCGTGTACTGCAGCTCTGCCGCCGAATACGAAGATGCCCACTGCCAATGCTGGCAGAAGAGCGATGATAACGTCGAGCATTATCGAGCGTGTTGTATCCTCCGCACGGATATGAGGCGAGGAGGAAACCTTGACTTTCATAAGTTCTGACATATTTTTCCTCCTTTACTTCTTAGGCTGACTTGCCTGAATCTTGTGCTTACCTGCGCGGATACCCTGAACGAGCGGCAGCTTGGCAGGGCAGATATATGTGCAGGCGCCGCATTCGATGCAGTCCATTGTGTTGTAGCCGATAAGACCGTCAAGATTGTCCTTTTCATTCATGTGGTACAGATATGTAGGTGTGAGATTCATAGGACATACATCGACGCATCTGCCGCATCTGATACACTGGCCAGGCTTTGGAAGATCGCCCGACTTATCGAATGCGAGGAAGGCATTTGTGCCCTTGAATACAGGAATATCTGTTGTGAACTGGGAAACACCCATCATAGGGCCGCCCATGAGCAGCTTATAAGGGTCACGGACAAAGCCGCCGCACTGCTCGATAAGGTTTGTGACAGGAGTACCGATACGAACTTCCAGGTTCTTTGGGTTGGAAATTGCCGAGCCGGATACTGTAACGATTCTGCGGTACATTGGCTGACCGAGAGCGAAGTATCTGTAGATAGCGCCGCATGTATCAACATTGAATACTGCACAGCCTGCATCTGCTGGAAGCTTCTTGCTTGGCACTTCACGATGTGTGATAGCATAGATGAGCTGCTTTTCAGCGCCCTGCGGATATTTTACTTCCAATGGGCAAAGCTCGATGCCGTCGTTGTGAGCGAGGAGCTCTTCAATTCTTTCAAATGTGTTGGACTTGTTCTTTTCGATAGCCAGCTTAGCGTTGCGGACACCGAAAATCTTCATGAGAATTTCGATACCGTGAACGATTTCTTCCGGTCTTTCGAGAAGGAGGCGGTGGTCGGATGTGATGTAAGGTTCACATTCTGCGCCGTTGATGATGATAGTATCGATCTTGCCGATACCGCTCTTGACCTTTACATGAGTTGGGAATGCAGCACCGCCGTGGCCGACGATACCGGACTTTGCGAGAGCATCACAAAGCTCGTCCTGAGTCATGTTTTCATAGTCGAATGGCTTAACGCTTTCATCCCATGTGTCATTGAAGTCGTTTTCAATTACAACCGACATAACCTTTGTGCCGTTTGGATGCAAGCGAGGCTCTACCTTAGTTACTGTGCCCGAAACGGTAGCGTGAACAGGTGCGCTGACAAAGCCGCCTGCTTCCGCAACCATCTGACCGAGCTTGACTGTATCGCCCGGCTTGACGATTACCTTTGCAGGAGCGCCGATGTGCATCGACACAGGAAGCACAACGTATTCAGGAGCCTTGAGGACCTCAATGGACTTATCCTTTGTGTGTTCCTTGTTGCCGTCCGGGTGTGTTCCTCTTTTAAATGTGTAAACCATAGAACTTCCCTTCTGTATACTTAAATATATTTCTTACGTGTGTCGGAAGACAGTTTGTTATGTTAATAACCAAACAAACCCTTTAAAACGAGAACAAGGCGGTATAATACCGCCTTATCGCATCATAAAACTTCCCGTTCTTCCACCTTTTCATTATATACCATGTTTTTGCAAATTTCAACAAAAGTTTTCAAATTGTCAAACTTTTTTTCAATAAAGTAATGGAAAATATGCAATATTCTGACAATTCTGTAACAAAATCCCAACTTTAGTTCGTGAAACCCGGTCGACCGGATAAACCGGGAAATCAGAGGTGTGCTACGCAGGGATTTGATTATCAGCCCTCTCAGTCACGCACAAGGCGTGCCAGCTCTCCCATAGGGAGAGCCAAGGAAGCGGCTTCCCTGTAGTTTCTTGCCTCTCACTCCGGGAGAGGTGGCTGGCGAATGCCAGACGGAGAGGGTCTGTGCCATCGGGGAGGAAAGATCCTTCACATTCGTTCAGGATGACAGGACTTTTTCAGCCTCCCTCGGGTCGAGGGAGGTGTCACGTAGTGACGGAGGGAGCGAAAGCCATCAAATCGGTCGGAGACAGCTTAACTTTTAACTGTCAACTCTCAATCTATAACTTTCTCTGCGGACTGTCGAGGACGCCAGTCCCTACATTGGATTGTGCGTAGGGATAAATCACGATTTGTCTGCGGGACGTTGACAAGCACCGTCCCCTGCAAATAATATATTATTTTATTTTTCCCTTTTAGGCTTGCACTTTTATAGTTTTTTTGGTATATTATAATTATAATATTATGCAAACGAGGTAATTTAACTATGAATACTAAAGAGCTTCGTGTTTTTGCAGAGGAAATCAGAGTTGAAACTCTCAAGGAGTTTATGAACCTCGGCTTCGGCCATGTAGGCGGCTCTATGTCCATTGTTGAAACACTTGCCGTTCTCTACGGTAAAGAAATGCACATCGACCCAAAGAACCCACAGATGGAAGACCGTGACAGACTCGTTATCTCCAAGGGTCACGCTGGTCCTGCTCTCTACGCAACTCTTGCGCTCAAGGGCTACTTCCCTCTCGAAGTTCTTCTCACACTCAACCAGGGCGGCACTATCCTCCCAAGCCATTGTGACAGACTCAAGACACCTGGCGTTGATATGACAACAGGCTCTCTCGGTCAGGGCATGAGCACAGCTTGCGGTATCGCTCTCGGTAACAAGATCAAGAAGAGCGACAAGTACACATACCTCATCCTCGGCGATGGCGAATGCAACGAAGGTCAGGTATGGGAAGGTGCTATGTTCGCTTCCCACCAGAAGCTTGACAACCTCATCATCTTTGTTGACTACAACAAGCTTCAGCTCGACGGCACAACAGAAGACATCCTCAACCTCGGCGATATGGTTGACAAGTTCGCTTCTTTCGGCTGCCATACAGTAAAGGTTAACGGCCACGACATCGCTGCTATCGAAGAAGCTATCACAAACGCTAAGAACACAAAGGGCGTGCCATCTGTTATCGTTCTTGACACAATCAAGGGCAACGGCTGTCCTCTCTGCCTTTCTCAGTTCCCTAACAACCATCACCTCAAGTTCAAGCCTGAAGACATGGTTGAATCTGTTAAGCTTGCAGAAGAAACTCTTGCAAAGGTAAAGGAGGAAGCATAAATGAGCTACACAATCAGAAATACATTTGAAAAGTCCGCTGTTGAAATGAGAAAGGTCTACACAGACACACTCATCGATATGGCGAGAAAGAACGACAAGATCTGCATTCTTGACGCTGACCTTGTTGGTTCCTCCGGCACAAAGGCATTCTTCAAGGAATTCCCTGAAAGAGCTATCGACTGCGGCATTCAGGAAGCTAACATGATCGGTGTTGCAGCTGGTCTCTCCGCTGTTGGCATGGTTCCATACGCACATTCCTTTGCTCCATTTGCAACACGCCGTGTTCTCGACCAGATCTTCATCTCCTGTGCTTATGCTAAGAACAATGTTCGTATCGTTGGTACAGACCCTGGCGTAACTGCTGCTTACAACGGCGGCACACATATGCCATTCGAAGATATGGGCTGCCTTATGTCCATTCCACAGATCACACTCATCGAGCCTGCTGACACAGTACAGCTTGAATGGGTTATCCGTGAGCTTGAAAACACACACGGTGTATACTACATCCGTCTTCTCAGAAAGAACGCTATGGAAATCTACGAACCAGGCTCCAAGTTTGAATTCGGCAAGGCTCCTGTTGTTCGTGACGGTAACGATGTAGTTATCATCGCAAGTGGTATCATGCTTCACGAAGCTATCAAGGCTGCTGATGAGCTCCAGAAGGAAGGCATTTCCGCAGCAGTTCTCAACGCATTCACATGGAAGCCTCTCGACAACGAAACAATTCCAGCTTATGCTAAGAAGTGCGGCGCTGTTGTTACAGCTGAAAACCACAACGTAGTTGGCGGTCTCGGCTCTGCAGTTGCTCACTGTCTCGCTATGAACTGCCCAACTCCAATGGAAATGGTTGGCGTTCAGGACGAATTCGGCGAAGTTGGTACAGAAGACTTCCTCAGAAACCGCTTCAACCTTACAGCAACTGAAATCGTAAAGAAGGCAAAGGCTGCTATCGCAAAGAAGTAATATAGTAATTATATGAGAAAACCCCGAGGCAATATGCCTTGGGGTTTTTATATGGCGAAAAATATTTTCGCCATTTCAAACGAGGCAGGCCTCGTTTGAGTTTACATCGGTCTGCGCGTATGCTTCGCACACACTTGCCCGATAGAGGTGCAAAAATCCATGCACATGTCCTGGATTTTTGCTGATTAAATAGGTTTGCGCCTGCAGGCACAGGAAACTGCTGTTGGTATATTATAATTATTGTTTTAACATTTTTATAAACTTCAAAACCCCGAGGCAATATGCCACGGGGTTTTTGTTTCTACTTAACTTTAAGCCTTCACCTCGAGGAGAAGGCGGCAGCCGCAGGCTGACGGATGAGGTGTAGCCGCATAGCGGCGTTTATTAAATATGCTTCGCACCACCTCACCACCGCTGTCGCGGAGCCTCTCCTCAAGGAGAAGCCTTTCAGATGCCCTATTCCGGCGGTCTTTTTCCTGCCGACTGATACCATTCGACCGATTTTGTGGTTTCGGTTATCGGCGTGGCTCTCGTTGAATGGTGTTCTGCATTGTCTTTCATTGCACGGGTTATTGCAAAGTCAAAAAACAGAATCGCAAGCATGGCAAGCCATGCGCATACAACAATTGCAGGCAGCAGACAGCCGACTTTTTTGCTGCTGTCGCTTCTTTTGACGAGAATATGAAGCAGAAACAG
>JAFSBG010000078.1 GCA_017441945.1 Clostridia bacterium | reverse complement strand
CTTACCACTATTTAAGATGTCATACTTTCAGCGAAATGAATTCGCAGAAAGCGGAAAATCGGGGTGCTTCATTTGAGAAGCTATTGTGTCTGCGACGCTATTTAATAAACAGAAAAGCCACCCAGATCGGGCGGCTTTTTATGTTGCATAAATTCATGTAGGACGGGGGCTTGCTCCCGCCGCACCGCCCTGTCCAGGATGTGACGTCACAATCAAATAATGCGGGCGGGCATGGAAACCCGCCCCTACAAAACAGTCCACAAAAAACCGTTCCGCAGGGGTTGTCACCCCAATCCGTCGGACGAGCAATGCTCGCCCCTACACACGAATCCCATGTAGGGTACGGTGCTTGTCAACGTACCGCACCCAACAAAAAAGCCGTTCTTTTGAGAACGGCTAAAAATATGCACAACACTAACACCTGCGGATGCGCAGGTTTCTTTTTATAACTTATTTTAGCGGCGGAGAAGCTGCTGGCGGAGCTCGCTCATGGAATCCTGATGCTTATAATAGTCGTCAGCGATGTTGAGAGCGGCAAGAACAGCCTTCTGCACAGCGGAGAGCGGTGCGCCGTTTAATTCTGCCATCTTGCGGTCGACAAGAGCGGCAGCGCGCTTGATGTGTTCATCGCTTTCGTCGGCGAGAATAGTGTAATCAAGACCGCCGATGGTAACTGTAACCTTGTTTTTCATGTCTTTACCCCTGGTTTTTGCGAATATTTCTATACAATATAATTATATCAAAGCCTTGACAAAATATCAACCCGATTTTATTATAAATATAGGTAATAAAATCTGAATCACTCCCTCAGTCAGCCTTACGGCTGCCAGCTCCCTCGTCTGATGGAGCCGAGAAATAGATTAAGTTAAACTTCTTGCCTCCCTCTTAGAGCCACCCCAATAGGGTGTCACACAGTGACGGGGGGAGAGAATTTATTAACGAATTGACCTTGTCATACATAAAGGAGAAAATTATGGAAATAGAAGTCAAATATGCCCCTGTGTCCTACGCTCAGTTTGTCGCCATCGCCGATGATTTCGGGCTGACAGGCGAAGAAATCGTCAGAATGTCGGCAAATTATTTCGATACCGCCGACGGTTTTCTTTCGGAAAACAAGGTTTCCCTCCGCAACCGCACCGAAAATGATGTCAGCGTTTACACTATGAAATGCACGCTCAGAAACGAGGGCGGCGTGGCTGTCCGTGAGGAGGAGGAAATCGCAACCGACGATATCAATGTGGCTTTCGACCACTTTGCAAAGAATCCACGCCTTGCGGAAATCGTGGAAAAATGCCGTGGAAGTCAGCTTGTTTCGATAGCTAAAATGGACTTTGTCCGCAAGAAGTATCTCCACACGATTTACAGCACAACTGTGGAAATTTCCCACGATATCGGCAAAATGTACGGCAAAAACGGCGGCGAAGGCGATATTCTTGAGATGGAAGTCGAGCTGAAGTCGGGCGACGAAAAGGCTATGGCAATCTTCCTTTTCGAGCTTGAAAAGTACGGACTCCCTGTGGAACACCTTTCCAAACTCCACAGAGCGAAGGCGTTGTAATTTTCCTCCCCTTTATCCCCAATAATTTCCTGTTTCACCTTTCAATTTCCTATTGACATTTTAAGTAAAATATGTTACTATATTCTCACCGTGTGCGCAGCCGATTGACCACACCGGCTTTCAGCTTCGCCATAGGCAATATTTATTTAAGAAAGGTGTAAATTACCATGATCCTCAAGGACAAGAAGACAGAAATTATCAAGACATACGCAGTACACGAAGGCGACACAGGTTCCCCAGAAGTACAGGTAGCTGTTCTCACAGCTCGTATCAACGAACTCACAGAGCACATGAAGGTTCACCACAAGGACAACCACTCTCAGCGTGGTCTCCTCAAGATGGTTGGTAAGCGTCGTAAGCTCCTCGCATACCTCCAGAGAACAGACATCGAACGTTACAGAACACTCATCGAAAAGCTCGGTCTCCGTAAGTAATCAGTCTTTTATAAAGAGGTGGCAGAACTGTCACCTCTTTTTCAAAATTAAGGTGCTTTCGCCGCTATTTAATAAACGTGACGAAGTCACACCTTAATTTTCAACTCTCTACAAAACTCCCGGAATTCTTGGATGTATAATTCGGAAAGCATAAAATAAAGATTAAATAATTCCATGGATCCGTAGGGGACATTCACGAATGTCCCGCGGACAAATCGTGATTTGTCCCTACAAAAGATTATTCCATCCAATTCACCCCTTTGTGCTTTGCAAATTGTACACTCAGTTTTCCGGTATAGAATAAAAAATAGAAAGGAAAACTAAAATGAAACACATGACATTTGACAAGTACCGTGTCTTTGAAACAAAGCTCGCAGGCCGCAAGCTGGTTGTTGAAACAGGCAAGGTTGCAGGTCTTGCTAACGGCTCCTGCATGGTTCGCTACGGCGACACAGTTGTTCTCGTAACAGCTACAGCATCCGCTGCTCCACGTGACGGCATCGACTTCTTCCCACTTTCCGTAGACTTCGAAGAAAGAATCTACGCTGTAGGCCGCATCCCAGGCAGCTTCATGCGCCGTGAAGGCAGACCAAGCGAAAAGGCTATCCTCGCTTCCCGCCTTATCGACCGCCCAATCCGTCCTCTCTTCCCATCCGATATGAGAAACGACGTTGTAATTTCCGCAACAGTAATGTGCGTTGATCCGGACTGCTCCCCAGAAATCGCAGCTATGATCGGTACATCGGTTGCTATCTCCATCTCCGACATTCCATGGAACGGCCCTATCGGCGGTGTTCACATGGGCTTCGTTGACGGCGCTTATGTTATCAACCCAACAGCTGAACAGTTCGAACGCAGCCAGCTCAACCTCTACGTTGTAGGTACAAAGAACAAGATCGTTATGATCGAAGCTGACGCAAAGCAGTTCCCAGACGAAATGATGCTCAAGGCTGTTGAAATCGGTCAGGCTGAAAACGTAAAGCTGGTTGAATTCGTAGAATCCATCCAGAAGGAAATCGGCAAGGAAAAGTTCACATTCGAATCCAAGGCTGTTCCTGAAGATATCTACAACGACATCAAGGATTTCGCACACCAGATGGTTCGCGAAGCAGTCCTCACAGATGACAAGACAGTTCGTGACGAAAGAATCGCTGAAATCGGCGCAATGATCAACGAACACTTCGCTGAAAAGTACCCTGAAAGCGAAGCAATTTTTGCAGAATGCCTCTACAAGCTCCAGAAGTTTGTTGTTCGCCGCTACATCCTCGACGAAGGCAAGCGTGTTGACGGCAGAAGCCTCACAGAAGTTCGTCCTCTCGCAGCAGAAGTCGGCATTCTCCCAAGAGTTCACGGTTCCGGTCTCTTCACAAGAGGTCAGACACAGGTTCTCACAACAGTAACTCTCGGCACACTCCGTGACGCTCAGGAACTCGATACAATCTTCCCTGAAAAGTCCAAGAGATATATGCACCACTACAACTTCCCAGGCTATTCCGTTGGCGAAGCAAAGCCATCCAGAACACCTGGCCGTCGTGAAATCGGTCACGGCGCACTTGCAGAACGTGCTCTCGTTCCGGTAATTCCATCTGAAGAAGAATTCCCATACGCACTCCGCCTTGTTTCCGAAGTTGTTTCTTCCAACGGCTCCACATCTCAGGGCTCCATCTGCGGCTCCACACTTGCTCTTATGGACGCTGGTGTTCCAATCAAGGCTCCTGTTGCCGGTATCTCCTGCGGTCTCATCGTTGAAGGCGACCGCCACATCACATTCACAGATATCCAGGGCATCGAAGACTTCTTCGGCGATATGGACTTCAAGGTAGGCGGCACAAAGGCTGGTATCACAGCTATCCAGGTTGACATCAAGTGCGACGGTCTTACAATGGAAATCATCCGCGAAGCATTCGAAAAGACAAGAAATGCTCGTTACGATATTCTCGACGAAATCATGCTCCCAGCAATCCCAGAACCACGTAAGGAACTTTCCGACTGGGCACCAAAGACACTCCAGTTCAAGATCGACCCAGACAAGATCCGTGACGTTATCGGTAAGGGCGGTTCTGTTATCCAGAAGATCACAGCTGACACAAATACACAGATGGACATTCAGGATGACGGTACAGTTACAATCGCAGCTATCAACAAGCACGACATCGCACGCGCTAAGGCAGCTGTTGATGCTATCGTTCTCGATCCAATCCCTGGCCAGATGTTCTACGGCAAGGTTGTTCGTATCATGAACTTCGGCGCATTCGTTGAGCTCGCTCCAGGCAAGGACGGTCTCGTTCATATCAGTAAGCTCGAAAACCGCCGCGTAGAAAAGGTTGAAGATTCGGTAAACATCGGCGATATGACATGGGTTAAGGTCATCGAAATCGACGAAAAGGGCAGAATCAACCTCTCCCGTAAGGACGCTTACAACGACCTCGCAAAGCAGGCAGAAGAAAATAAGTAGTTCCCGGAAATGTCATCCTGAATGAATGTGAAGGATCTTTCCACCCCTTATAAAAATCCAAAAGCCACCCAATCGGGTGGCTTTTTCTTATTTACAGCCTTCCCCTCGAGGGGAAGGGGGACCGCTTTAGCGGTGGATGAGGTGGATGGGATTTTGTATGGTGCGGTGCTTGCCAACGTCCCGCAAAATCGTAGTGGGCGGACGAGCAATGCTCGCCCCTACAATAAAAATCCACGAAAACTGTTCCGTAGGGGCGGGTTTCCATGCCCGCCCGCGG
>JAFSBG010000077.1 GCA_017441945.1 Clostridia bacterium | reverse complement strand
GCATAACCACCATTTCGATAGCGCCGCCGCCAATAGTGCCGACAGAGTGACCGTCTTCAAAAACCATCATCTTGCCCTGTGTGCGTGTTGCAGAGCCGTCTGTATCTGTGATTGTAACAAGAGCGTAGCACTTGTTTTCCTCATAAGCCTTGAGCTGTTCTTTAATAATATCAATCTGTTTCATATTTTCACCTTTATAATTTCAAGTGCAGAGCATTAAAATAGCCGCCGATGAAAACTTAAGTTTTTGCTCGGGGGCTTATTATGGAGTATTACCACAAAATACTATAGCACATAATGTCGGTATTTCAAAACTTTATAAGAAAGTCCGAAAAAGGGGGCATCGAAATATTGATTTTATCTATTAAATGTATAAAACTTATCAATACAGATGGGGCGGTATTCTTGACATAACGGGCGGAGAGATTTATAATTTATCTGTAAAGGAAGGTGAAGGTATGGATAAAAACCGCCTGCTCATTTCGAGCATAGCTCCCGATGCCGTGGATATGGCTGAAAAATATGGTCTGGGCATTGAGATAGCCGAATACTGCACAGCGTGGAATATGGACGATTTTTTCGCAGAAACCGATGAAAAAGTCCGTAAAACCATTGAAAATATCGAAAATATCACCTTTCACGGCCCTTTCAATGAGCTTTCTCCATGTGCTATCGACCCTAAGGCGAGGGCGCTGACAAAGGAGCGTTTTTTGCAGGCTATCGAAACCGCAAAGAAGTACGGCGCGAAGAAAATCATCTTCCATACGGGCTATACGCCTCATTTTTATTTCAGAGAATGGTTTACCGCTCAGTCGGTGATTTTCTGGCAGGATTTTATGAAGTCTGTGCCGGAGGATTTTGTGATATGCCTTGAAAATGTCAGGGAAGAAGAGCCTGAAATGATGCTTGAGGTTATTGAAGGGGTAAACGACAGCCGTTTTAAAATGTGTTTTGACATCGGCCATGCCCATGCCTTTTCTGCACAGCCTGTGGAATACTGGCTGGAAAAATGCGCCCATGTGATAAGCCATTTCCATGTGCATAATAATGATAAGAGCTACGATACCCACAGTCCGCTTTACGAAGGCACGATTGATATGGCGGCTTTTCTCAATAAAGCCGAAAAAATGTGTCCCGATGCCACATTCGCCCTTGAACTTCTGGAAAGCGAAGGCTCGGTAAAGTGGCTGATGGGATAAATAATCCCGGGAGGGCACTGAGACCCTCCCCTACATAAAATCACAATAGAACAACAGCAGGGGCGGGTTTCCATGCCCGCCCGCATTTCCATAAATAAAGGAGAATTAAAATGAAAAAGAACAACTATGCTTTCTTCAGAAATCACGAATGTGAGTTTTTCCCATGTCACAAGGTGGCAAACGACGAGGAATTCAACTGTCTTTTCTGCTATTGTCCGCTTTACGCTCTCGGCGATAAGTGCGGCGGCAATTTCAAATATATCGAGGGCATCTGCAAGGACTGCTCCGACTGTCTTATTCCTCACAGCAAAAACGGATATGAATATATCACAGGCAAGTACCCTGAAATCATGGACCTTGCTATGAAAAATCAGGGTGAAAAGAAGGAATAGTGCGATTTGCGGGGAGAATTCACAGGGGAAGGCAAGAGGATTTTCTGTAGGAACCGGCGCCCTCGACGGTCCGCTTATTTAATGTGACAAAGTCACACCTTAATTCGCCGAAGGCGTATGTAATCACCGCAGGTGTATGTAATCGCTTTGCGTATGGCATCATTTATGTATGTAATCGGTGCCTGCGGCATATTGGGCTATTGAATAGGGTTCTCTCCCCCCGTCACTGCGTGACACCCCCCCTCGTCTGAGGGAGGCAAGGGGATTTGCCTGTAGGGGCGGTGCCTCTGTGCCCGCCCGCATTATTCAATGCATCTCAATACCGAAACTGTCAACTGTCCGCTTTCAATTTTCAACTGTAAAAATCGGGGCGGAAAGATTCTTCGCTTTCGCTCAGAATGACAGATTGATGGTGAGGCCGGTGATTTTGCTTTTGGGGAGATCATTTTCATACCAATTGACAATTACTGTAAACTATGGTACAATAACAAGGATAACGCAAGAAAGGTATGTATAGACACTGAAAATGGACGAAGACGCGGCGAATACTGCTAATTTTACATTTAAGTTTATATATGGGTGTACTCTGTAAAAGACAGGGTATGCCTTTTTGTGTTTTTATTTAAGAATTTTTTATCAAAAAGGAGTTAATTATGCCTTCTGACAGTATGCCGATGATAATTCTTCTCGGCTTTCTCATTATGATGTCAGCCTATTTTTCGGCGACAGAAACAGCTTTTTCATCGGTAAATAAAATCCGACTTAAAAATATGTCCCAGATGGGGGACAAGCGTGCAAGACTTGCTCTTAATCTTGCTGAAGATTACGACAATCTGCTGTCCACAATCCTCATCGGCAACAACATTGTAAATATCGCATCTTCATCCCTTGCAACCGTGCTTTTTGTAAAGTTTTACGGCGATGCAGGCGTTGCGATTTCCACCGCTGTAATGACAGTGCTCGTCCTTATTTTCGGCGAAATCACTCCGAAAAGTATTGCCAAGGAAATGCCTGAAAAGTTTGCCATGTTCTCTGCGCCGATAATCAAGACACTTATGATAGTTCTTGCCATTTTCAACTGGATTTTTGCCCAGTGGAAGAAGCTTATAAGCAAGTTCATCAAGGTGAGTGAGGACAAGGGCATCACAGAAGAGGAGCTTATCACAATCGTTGAAGAAGCTGCCGAGGACGGCGGCATCGCGCAGCACGAAAGTGAGCTTATCAGATCCGCCATCGACTTTACTGACATCGAGGTTGCAGGCGTGCTCACACCTCGAACAGAAGTTGTTGCTGTTGAAATAGGCGAAAGCTTAGAGGAAATCAAGGCAAAGTTTGCCGAAAGCGGCTATTCCAGACTGCCTGTTTACCGCGAAACTATGGACGACGTCATCGGCGTTATCCATATCAAGGATATTTTCACCCTTGCGGGCGAGGACATCACAGATATCATCAAGCCTGTACTTTACATCACAGACCAGGTTAAGGTTTCAAAGCTTCTTCCTTCTCTCAAGGAGCAGAAGTGCCATCTTGCCATCGTTACCGACGAATACGGCGGCACAATGGGTATCGTAACTCTCGAAGACGTGATTGAGGAGCTGGTCGGCGAAATCTGGGACGAGCATGACGATATCGTCCGTGAAATCGAGCAGACAGGTGAATATACTTATGTTGTCGAAGGCTCGTCCAGCGTTGAAAAGATGTTCAAGCTTTTCGATATGGATACCGAGGTCGACAGCGCAACTGTCCACGGCTGGGTCACAAGCGAGCTTGAGGACTGGCCAAAGGCGGGCGACAAGTTTGAATTTGAACGCCTCAGCGTAACCATTCTCGAAGTCGAGGAGCGTATGGCTAAAAAGGTTGAAATCACATACACACCTGAAACTGAAGAATAATAGTAAAAAGCCATCTGAAAAGGTGGATTTTTGTGTGTTTTTATGATAAAATAGCGGTATAAATATAAGGAGGGCGACTATGGCAAAGCAGAATATATATGATAATGAGATATTCTTTGACGGGTACAGAAAGCTCCGCGGCAAAGAGGGCAACGCCAATGAACTTTTTGAGATGCCTGCCCTGTTTTCACTTTTGCCGTCCCTTGAAAACAGGAAAATCCTCGATTTAGGCTGCGGCTACGGCGGACATTGTATGGAGTTTGTCCGTATGGGCGCAGAGAGGGTAGTGGGGGTTGATATTTCACAGAAGATGCTGGAAATCGCCCGCAGGGAGAATGCCCACGAAAAAATAAGCTATGTGAATATGGCGATGGAGGACATTTCCGCAATAGACGAGAAGTTTGACCTTGCGGTCAGTTCCCTTGCCCTCCATTATGTGGAGGATTTTGAGGGTGTCGTTAAGAATGTCCACAGCCTGCTGAATGAGGGCGGAGTGTTTGTTTTTTCACAGGAAAACCCGATAGTCACCTGCCATTCGGGCGGAAGCCGCTGGACAAAGGACGAAAATGGCAACAAAATCCACATGAATCTCGCCAATTACGGCATTGAAGGTGAACGTGACACAGTCTGGTTTGTCGATAATGTGAAAAAATACCACCGTATGTTTTCAACAGTTGTCAATACTCTCATACAGAACGGCTTTGTCATTGAAAAAATGATCGAGCCTTTGCCGACAGAGGAATTGCTCGCAAAATACCCCGACCACAGAGATTTGTTCCATAAGCCGGACTTTATGCTGATAAGGGCGAGAAAAATATAAAAAATTGCTCCGCAGGCTGCGGAGCTTTTTGTTTTATGTATTTATTCAATTTACCTATTGATTTCTGTCCATGAAATAGGATATAATTATAATATTAACCAAGTTTTCCACAGGAGGATTCTATATATGAACAATAAACTGAAAAAGAGCCTGATAACTGTCCTCGGCGTTGTTTTCGGCAATCTGCTTGTTGCAATCGGCGTTGTCGGATTCATCGTGCCTCAGGGCTTTGTTTCGGGCGGCGCAACCGGTATTTCTCTTGCATTGAATCATTTCACAGGCATGGACCTTTCCCTTGCCGTGCTTATCATCAACGGCATTCTCTTTCTGCTGGGTACATGGCAGCTTGGAAAGAAATTTGCCGTTTCCACAATTCTCAGTACGATAGTCTACCCGACATGGATTGAAATTTGCGAAAATATTCCGTTTTTGCAGGGGCTTACCGAAAATCCTCTCATTGCAATGGTTTACGGCGGCGTGCTTATCGGTCTCGGTGTCGGTATAGTCATCCGTGTGGGCGCCTCCACAGGCGGCACAGACGTGCTTGCACTTGTGCTTAATAAATACACTCACGCCCCTGTTTCGGTGACACTTTACATCGTCGATTTTCTTGTAATTCTCACACAGATGCTTTTCTGCAATTCCGAGCAGATGCTTTTGGGCGTGCTTATGCTCTTTATCACATCCTTTGCCATCGGCAAGGTGACTGTGCTTGGTCAGGCGCAGACACAGCTTTTCATCATTTCCGCCGAGTATGAAAAGATAAAAGAGGCATTTTTAACAGAGCTTGAAGCGGGCGCAACCCTTGTCAAGATAAGAACAGGTAAGAATAATACAGAGCAGGAAGGCGTGCTTTGCGTTATTCCATCGAGAAAGCTGTATGATGCAAACCAGATAGTCCAGAGCATAGATGACAAGGCGTTTATGACGATTTCCCAGATTAACGAAGTCAAGGGCAGAGGCTTCTCCCTTGACAGAAATTATAAGGTCGAGCAGTAATTTTGTAATGCAGATAATCAACAAATAATAATTGTAGGGGAGGGTCTCCGAGCCCTCCCGCAAAATAAGAAAAATAAAAACTCTCCACAAACTGTGGAGAGTTTTCTTATTTTAGATATAAAGTCTGAAAATGATGTAGGTGAGAAGACCTGCGGCGACGCCCATAAGGAGTCTGAACTGTGTTTTGCCGCCCCATGTAGGGTTTTCCTTGATGCGTTTGCCTGTTACCTTGTCATAAGAGGTAGTGTCGTAATCTTGCCCGTTAATAACTGCCATAGTTAAACTCCTTTCATTGGTGTAATATTGTTAAATCTTTATCTTGATTATAGTATATCATATTTATTATATAATGTCAATAGAGTTTGTGTTTTTTTTCACGATATTTTGGTGATGCAGGGGAATGGCAGCATGATTTAACAGGCGGGAGGGCATACTCCAGAGCACTAGCTTCGCGTCGCGAGACCCTCCCCTACGATTTGGCCACGAATGAATAGTCGTAGGGGCGGTGGTTCCATCCCCGCCCGTATTATTTAATCCGTGACGAAGTCACACCTTATATCTGCACAGCAGTATGTAATCACCGAAGGTGTATGTAATCGCGAAGTGCATGGCATCATTTATGTATGTAATTTGTGGGATACATTGGGGTGGGCATACAAAAAGACCGTCATAACTGACGGTCTTTTCTATAATATTTAGTTCTTCTTGAAAAGCTTTTCTGCGATGGAGCCGCCGATCTTTTCGATACCGTCTTCAACTACATCTTCAACAACATCTTCGATAACGTTGCCGATCTTGTTGGAAATACCCTTTACAATTTTGTTGTCCTTGACGATATCATCAACTACATCGTCAATCTTATCCTTTACGAAATCTTCAACCTTGTCCATGATATTTTCCTTGTTCATAGCCAGACCTCCTGTATTTATAATATCTCCATTATAAATTAAAATGCCTCGTTTTGCAAGTGAATTATATATGAAAAGCCGCCCGATGGACGGCTTTTTGGCTTATTTTGATTCTTTTTCAATGACAGAACCTATCTTCTTGTGGAGCAGCACTGTCATAAAGCCGACAATGATGCCCTTGACGAGATTGAACGGCACAACGCCCCAGATTATGTAGCCGTTGATGCTTGTTATCTTAGGGTTGATATTCTGGCAGAGGCTGATGATGGCATCAAGCGGCATAATTGTCTTGGAATAGAACGGGATGAGCATAAAGCGGTTTGTCAGCATACCCACAACGATGAGAGCAGCACCTGCGGCAACTGTGCCGTAGATAACGCCCTTTGTACCCTTGTACTTCTTCATTACAAGATAAAGGGCAACAGCCATTGCTGTCATCATAATAAAGTCGGCAAGCTCGCCGACACCGCCTGTCTTTGTGCTCATAAGGTGGATAAGGTCTTTGATTGCAAGGACGAAAATGCCTTCTTTAAGACCGAGAGCAACGACAGCGATTAGAATAACCGCGCCTGAAATGTCGACCTTCAAAAATGGCGGCATAAGCGGCAGCGGAAACTCAATATACATGAGAATGGTCGCAATGGCGGCAAAGAGAGCCGTGATGGTGAGTCTGCGTGTTTTCATAGTAAAATCCTCCGTGGTATGATTTTACTGCGTAGCTGGCGATTGAATTACAGTATGCTCAGCGGCGAGATATTTTTTTCGTCAGAATGGCTAAAAGCCGCAGGCAATACTGTATGTATTAACGAGGATTTTTAGGCATAAATGGCGGAAAAAGAGCCGTCGATGGGCGTGCTGATTATTTGATCGGCAGCTACGATCGGGGGGAATAAAAAAATCCCGCAATTTTTGCGGGCAGTAAAGCTCGTCAGGGCATACCCCTGGCGCTCTATCTTCTTTCATCCGGACTATACCGTCGGTACCGGAATCTCACCGGTTCAGCTTGCGCTCGCGGACTTTACCGCCGGTAGGGAATCTCACCCTGCCCCGAAGACAGTATTTTATTTGACTAAAGTATAGCATTATATGGGGAATGTGTCAAGTGGGCGTACTTCGGAATGACATTGTAGGGGCGGGTTTCCATGCCCGCCCGCTTACAGAGTAAAGTTTTTATAAAACCACAATCTCCTCCGCCACGCGCAAGGCGTGGAATGCCTACGGCGTGTTCTTTTGGCCGCCCAAAAGAACCAAAAGCTGCAAACTGGTCAGGCAGTTTGATCACCAGACCACAGGAGCACCGGGGTGCGACCGGCGGCGAGTGCCGCCGTACTTATTTAATTTTGCGGGGTCCCCGAACGACCTGTCGTTTGGGGTAAATTACACCCCTTTGGAAACCCCTTTTTACAAGGTGTGCCTACGGCATATCAG
>JAFSBG010000076.1 GCA_017441945.1 Clostridia bacterium | reverse complement strand
TATGAGGTGTGATAAATCACATTTGATAGGTCTTCTCTCCTTCCACCACTTCGTGGTCCCCCTCCCGCTGGGGTCCCCGCAAAGCCTGCTTTGTGGGGTGGCTCTAAGAGGGAGGCAAGAAAATTTTTAAGCCTCCCCTTGTTAAGGGGAGGTGCCCCAACGGGGCGGAGGGGTGTAGGGCGTAGCCCGTCTATTTAATTAAGGTGCCTGCGGCGCATTTGAAAAGGAGAACAACCCCTCCGACTTCGCTACGCTCAGCCACCTCCCCTTGCACAGGGGAGGCTTAAAACTACCTGTTATTCTGAGCGAATGCGAAGAATCTTTCCACCCCTTTTGCACAATCCCGTAGGGGCGAGCATTGCTCGTCCGTGTGACAATGTAGGGGGCGGGTTTCCATGCCCGCGGGAGGCGGAACACCTCCCTACATTGATTTTTCTGTCAGCATGAACTATGTATGTCATTCCGAAGCAAACTGAAAAATCTTTCCTGTTTTTCCCTGATGGAAAAAAGAGATAAAAATATTTATCCAATTTTTGCACAAAAACGACACATTTTCGAATTTATAATAACCATAAAACAGCAAAAACGACATATATCGTTTATTTCTCTGAACAAAAACATCACAAAAGTGGGAGAAAAATGACGAAAAATGAATAAAAGTCCTACAAAAAGGACAGTAAAAACGAATATTTGTGAAAATTTGCAATTTATTTTCAAAATAATATACCAATTGCACAAATTTTCGGTTGAAAATAATATAATATTGACAAAACGCATAAAATGGAATATAATTCAAATTACAGGAAAACAGTTTTACTGACTAATAAACTTAAAAATTTTAAATCGGGAGGAAATATAATTATGAGTAATCAGCCAGCAAGTGCATTGTCATCCCCACGTTTCTGTAACACAGGTACATTCATGCGTATTCCACATATGACAGAAGCAAAAGACCTCGACTTTGCTATTTTCGGTATTCCATTTGACACAGCTTCTTCTTACCGCTCCGGCTCCCGTTTCGGTCCGTCCGCTATCAGAAGCATCTCCGCTATGATGAAGCCAAATAACGTTATCATGGGCGTTAACATCCTTGAAAACCTCAAGGGCGCTGACTACGGTGATGTAAACGTAACACCAGGCTACATTCATCCTACATACGAAGCAATCGAAAAGGAACTCCAGCCAATCGTTGACGCTGGTATCATTCCAATCGGCCTCGGCGGCGACCATTCCATCACACTCGGTGAAATGCGTGCAGTTGCAAAGAAGTACGGCCCAATCGCTATGGTTCACTTTGACTCTCACTCCGACATCTGTGACGAAGTATTCGGTCAGAAGTATAACCACGGTACACCATTCCGCCGCGCTCTCGAAGAAGGCCTCGTAGACGCTTCCCACTCCATCCAGATCGGTATGCGTGGTTCTCTCTACGATCCAAACGAACATCAGATCGCTCGTGACCTCGGCTATGACCTTATCCCAGCTCACGAAGTTCGCAAGATGGGCTTTGAAGCTCTCATCAAGAGAATTTATGAACGTGTAGGCGATATGCCAGTATTCCTCACATTCGATATCGACTTCGTTGACCCAGCTTATGCACCAGGTACAGGTACACCAGAAGTTGCAGGCTTCACAGCTCTCGAAACTCTGGAACTCATCCGTGCTCTCAAGGATCTCAACTTCGTAGCATTTGACGTTGTTGAAGTTCTCCCAGCATACGATGCAGGCGAAATCACAGCTTACATGGCAGCTAACATCTGCTTCGAATTCATTTCCATCCTCGCAGTTAAGAAGAAGGAAAAGGAAGCAAAATAACAAAAAAGCCTTGACCTAAAAAGCAAACACGGCCCCGGACCGATCCGGTCCGGGGTATAATATTATTAAGAAAGAATAGGTAATTATTATGGCTAAAGACATCAAGACAAAGGTCATGTTAGACCCTGATATGCCGTCTCCTGAGCTTGATAAAATAACTCTTACTTCCGCCCAGAAGAAGAAGGGCCTTATCAACTTCATCATTTTCTCCATCATCGGCATTTTCGTATTCTTCGGCAGCATTCCTGTAAACGGCGAATCTACAACAGTTTTCGGCTTCCTTTATAATAACTGCTTCCTCGATCTTTTCGGCGGCGCTATTTATTGGATCCTCGCTGTTATTATCTCGGCTAACTTCGCTTGCCATGTATACTTCAAGTATATCAAGAAGGGCGAAGTAAAGAATGCTTTCGCAGATATTTATGCAAACGATACATTCGTTCACACATTCCTTTTCGCACTCGGCGCAATCTATGCTATTATTTACGCAGCAGTTGACGCAGATATGCTGGCTAACATCGAAGTTATCACAGGCGCTAACACAGGCGGCAGCGTATTCCCACCAATCGTTAAGGGCGTTCTCGGTATCATCCTCGTTGGTGCCGTATTTATGCCAATGCTCCTCAACTACGGTGTTCTTGAAATCATCGGCGCAATTCTCGAACCACTTATGCGTCCTCTCTTCAAGATTCCTGGTAAGGCAGCTCTCGACGCAGTTTCCTCTTTCGTAAGCTCCTCCTCCCTCGGCGTTATGATCACAAACCGCCTCTGGAAGCAGAATACTTACACAGATAAGGAAATGGTTGCTATTATGACAGGCTTCTCCGCTGTTTCCATCGGCTTTGCTCAGCTCGTTATCGAAACAGCAGGCTGCGGCGATCAGTTCGCAAAGATCTATGGTCTTTCCTTCGTAATGGTATTTATCATGGCTTTCGTTATGATTCGTATTCCACCTATCAATAAGAAGGCTGACAAGTATTATAACGGCCGTGAACAGTCTGCTGAAGACCTCAAGGACGCAAAGTATACATCAAAGACAGTTGCTCTCGGCTTTGAACGTGCTATCAAGCGTGCAGGTATCGCACGAGGCATCGGCAAGGACGTTACAAACTCCCTCAAGGACGCAGCTCTCGTTGTTCCTCAGGTTCTCACAATGCTCTCTGCTATCGGCGTTTCCGCTATGATTATCGCTGAATATACAGAAGTCTTCACATGGCTCGGTTATATCTTCCAGCCACTTCTTCAGGTTCTTCAGGTTCCTGATGCAGGCACAATCGCAGCATGTATGCCAATCGGTATTGCTGAAATGTTCCTCCCTGTTCTCATTATCCAGGGCAAGGTTGCAACACTCGCTTATGAAGCTCGCGCATTTGTATGTCTCGTTTCCATGTGCCAGATTATCTTCTTCTCCGAAACAGCTACAGTTATGCTCGCTACTAAGTCTCCAATCTCCTTCAAGGAAATTATCATCTGCTTCCTCGAAAGAACAATTCTCGCTATCCCTCTCGCAGCACTCTGCATCCACGTATTCTTCTAATAGTATACATAATAAAAAGAGAGTCCATACGGGCTCTCTTTTTTGTGTGCAGCAATTTTGTATGGGATGACACTGCCTCCCTTGCCTAAAGGGAGGGGGACCGTCGAATGACGGTGGAGGGATTTGACGGTGCACCGTTTGCGGAATGTGGTGTGACTTCATCACGGATTGAATGGGTTTCGCTCCCTCCGTCACTGTGTGACACCTCCCTCGACCCGAAGGAGGCTGGAAAGATGTTCAGCCTCCCATTGTTAAGGGGAGGCAAGAGGCTTTCCTGTAGGGGCGAGCATTGCTCGTCCGTTAGTGTACCTCCACTTGATTTTCTTAATAAAATACACAAAATAAGTTGACCGGATTTTCGTCTTATTACATAAAATATTTTTGCCGTGTATGTGGAATTATCACAAAGTTTTCGCATAATATTCTATACATATTGACAACTGACAGTTCATAAATATATAATTAGGGTAATAATTGTTAATATTTCATTCACAATTATTAAAATTAAAGAAAGAGGTATAAAACATGAAGAGATTATTTGCACTCACACTCGCACTCGCTATGATGTTCTCTCTGTTTGCAGGCTGTTCCAAGGAAGAACCAACAGCTACAACAGCTGCTCCTGCAGGCGACAACAAGACAGACACAACAACAGCTGCTCCTGTTGAAAGCGGCAACAAGCGTACAGACATCGTTATCGGTGTTACATCTGACGTTGTTTCCCCTGACCCACACAACCAGAACGACACATCCTCCGGCAAGGTTCTCCACATGATGTTCGACACACTTCTCTATATGAACGGTGACGGCGAATACGAACCATGCCTCGCTGAAAGCTGGGAAAATACATCCGATACAGAATATGTTTTCCATCTCCGCAAGGGCGTTAAGTTCCACAACGGCGTTGAAATGACAGCTAAGGACGTTAAGTTCACAATTGAACGCTGCATGGAATCTGCAAAGACAGCTCAGGCAACAGACTCCGTTGACCATGTTGAAATCATCGACGATTACACAGTAAAGATCGTTACAAAGTACCCATTCGCTCCATTCTATTCCACAGTTGCAGCTTCCACAAAGCTCGCTATTCTTCCTTCCGAATATGTGGCAGAATGTGACGCAAAGAGCGACACAGCTTTCCAGGAAGCTCCAATCGGCACAGGCCCAATGAAGTTTGACTCCTGGGCACCAAACAACTACTTCAAGGTAGTCCGCAATGACGATTACTGGAACGGCGCACCTGTAGCAACATCCATCACAGTTCGTGTTATTCCTGAAGCTACATCCCTTACAATCGCTCTCGAAACAGGCGAAGTTGACATCGTTGAATCTGTTCAGGCTGTCGACATCCAGAGAGTTAAGGACAATGCAGACCTCAAGTGGATCGAACAGGTTCAGGGCTCTGTAACATACCTCGGCATGAACTATGCTAAGGAACCATACAACAACACAAATCTCCGTAAGGCTATCGCTTATGGTATCGACCGTGAAGCTATCATCGACGTTATCCTCGAAGGCAATGGCTCCATCCTCAACTCCGTATTCCCACCAATGATGCCTGCTTACGACGATTCTATCGAAGGCTATAACTACGATATCGAAAAGGCAAAGCATTATCTTGCTGAAGCCGGCTACCCAGACGGCGGTCTTACACTTGAAATCGCAACATCCGGTGACGAACGTAACAGAATCGCTCAGCTCATTCAGTCTGACCTTTCCAAGATCGGCATCGAAATCACAATCGAACTCCTTGAATGGGGCGCATATCTTGAATATGTAGGCGGCACAAGCCACGAAATGTTCATCCTCGGCTGGTCCAACGCTTATGAACCAGACGGCAATATGTTCGATACATTCCATAAGGATCGTCCATCTACAACAAACCGTTCCAACTTCAGAAACGATGAAATCTCCGCAAAGATCGAAGAAGCTCGTCAGGAACTCGACTGGACAAAGCGTGAAGCTCTCTATAAGGAACTCCAGGCTATGATCATGGCAGAACCTGTCTGGGTACCACTCTTTGCAAAGACAGCAGTTATCGGTATGAACAAGGGTCTCGAAGGCGTTGAATTCGAACCTATCACACAGTTCACATACGTTAATGCATACGTAAATGAATAATCATTTATAATAAAAAGAGAGCCGCAAGGCTCTCTTTTTTGCGTTGTATTGTGTATGCAATAGATTTCGTAGGGGCGAACATTGTTCGTCCGTGTGATAACGTAAGGCGGGGTTTTCCTGCCCCGCAGGAGGCAAAACGCCTCCTCTGCATTGGATTCCTGTCATTCTGAGCGAAAACGGGGTCCCTATTGAACCTGTTCAATGGAGTATAAATGAAGGATCTTTCCTGCGGTCAGAACAAGCCTGTAGGGAATGGCGTCCTCGACATTCCGCAAACGCATAAGCCTTGCAAGGGAAACCAAATAGATACAACAAAAAAGGCTACGATTGTCATCGTAGCCTTTGATTTTATGCTTTATTGTAAACCTTAACTAAAAATTAGTCTTCGTAAACAACTGCGTTGTGGTAGTAACGGGAGCCTGTCTTGTACATAGCAACACCGTCAACGCCCTTCTTCATACCTGCAACGTATGTCTGCTGGAGAAGTGGGATCCATGGGGATTCTTCCATAAGCTTAGCCTGGATATCCTTGTAGATCTGGTTGCGCTTTTCTGTATCGAATTCGCCGCGTGCTTCTTCGATCATAGCGTCAACTTCTGGGTTGGAGTACCAGCCACGGTTACCTGTAGCACCGCCGGATTCTGTGTGGAAGTTCTGTGTGAGTGTGTAGTTAGGGTTTGTAGCGCCGGACCAGGACATAATCCAAGCCTGGTGATCCTTACCGGAGAGGTAGTCGAGCATTGCGCCGAAGTCCATGAGCTCGATGTTGATTGTGATACCAACAGACTGGTAGTCCTGCTGGAGAATCTGAGCAGCACGGGAACGGATGTCAGCGGAAACAACCACTTCGAATTCGAAACCATCAGCATAGCCAGCTTCTGCGAGGAGAGCCTTAGCCTTTTCGATGTCGTAAGCGTAGGATTCGAGTTCATCGTTATATGCTACACCAACTGTTGGGAATACGGAGTTACATGGAACGCCGTAGCCTTCGTAGAGAACTTCAACGATGGATTCCTTGTTGGATGCGTACTGAAGAGCCTGACGAACGAGCTTGTTGTCGAATGGAGCCTTTGTTGTGTTAAGACCCATGTAAGCAACGTTTGCAGATGCCATTTCAACTGTCTTGAGGTCTGGGTTTTCCATTACACGAGCGATATCGATGGAGTTGAGTTCGTTGATGTAGTCGATTTCGCCAGCTTCGAGAGCGATTGTAAGGGAGGAAGCTTCTGGAATAACCTTACGTGTCATAGATGTAGCACGGCAAGCGCCTCTCCAGTAGTTGTCGTTACGAACGAACTTGAGTTCGGAGTTTGGCTTGTAGTATTCAACCATCATTGGGCCTGTACCCATCATGTTTGTTTCGTTGAATACGCCGTCACCTGCTTCGATAGCTTCAACTGTTGCTCTGTGCATGATAGATGTCTGGGAGTGAGCAAGGTTGAGGAGAAGTGGAACGAATGGCTTTTCTGTTACAATCTTGAATTCGTAATCAGAAACTTCTTCGATGGAAACAACTGTTTCAAAGTTAGCCTGGGACTTAGGATTCTGGTTAGCACGGTTGAGGGACCATACAACGTCAGCAGCCTTAAGTTCGTCGCCGTTGTGATACTTAACACCTTCGTGAAGCTTGAAGATGAATTCTGTATCGGATGGCTGTTCGTAGGATTCTACGAGCATTGGCTGGATTTCACCGTTTTCGTCAAACTCGAAGAGTCTGTCGTAAACGTATGTGAACATTTCGGAAGAGTAAGAGTCGTTACAGTCTGGTGGGTCGAAGCCTACGATATCGGAGAGAGTACCGTAGATGAAGTCTGTACGAACGTTTTCTTCACCTGTTGTTGCAACTGTTGTGTTGTCAGCTGTTGTGCCGCCTGCTTCTGTGGAAGGAGCAGCAGTTGTTGTTTCTTCCTTGGAAGAACAGCCTGCAAACATGGAGAGCATCATAACAAGTGAAAGTGTGAGTGCAAGAAATCTTTTCATTTTGCTCTTACCTTTCTTGGTATGTATTTTAGCTCGATTGAGCTTTCGTTCCTATTATAATCTTAAAAAATCCAATGTCAAGTGTTAACAATTCGTTAATAAATTAAATTTGCAATTTGTTCACAAGTCCCATTTATTACCCACATAATGTTATATAATATATCTTTCAGCAAAGCAAAAACTGCCGATATAACAATTCGGTTTTCATAAATAATATCTATTATTTTTTCATATTTTGCGGCATAAAATGCCAATTTTCTCCTTGATATGGCTTCTTCTGTGTGATATAATAATTTTGCACAAAAACAACAGGAGGGCGGCATTATGCTTCGTATTGCAGGTGTTATAAGAGAATCTATAGTTGACGGACCGGGGCTTCGCTTTGTCGTCTTTACTCAGGGCTGTACCCATAATTGCGAGGGCTGTCACAATCCTGCAACTCATGCGCTCGACGGTGGTTATGAAATCACATCCGACCGTATTCTGACCGAATTTTTCAAGAATCCGTTGCTCAAGGGCATCACACTTTCGGGCGGCGAGCCTTTTCTGCAGGCTGGCGAGCTTGTGCCGATAGCCAAGTCTGTCAAAGAGGGCAAAAAGGATGTTGTCATTTACACAGGCTATACCCTTGAAGCTCTGCGCGCCATGAATGATAACGATGTAAATGAGCTGTTAAGCTATTGCGATGTTCTTGTGGATGGACCTTTTATTCTTGCTCAGCGCGATTTGACGCTGACTTTCAAAGGCAGCCGCAACCAGCGAATTATCGATATGAACGAAACACGCAAGCAGGGCAGTATTGTTTTACTTGAGGTGTAGGATTGATTATTTTATAGGCTTCTCCTTGAGGAGAGGCTCCGCGCAAGCGGTGGTGAGGTGGTGCCGAAGGCATATTAAATAAACGCTGCAACGCAGCTACACCTCATCCGTCACCTATGGTGACACCTTCCCCTCAAGGGGAAGGCTTTTATTTTTTCACATAAAAAAGCCTCCGATTGGAGGCTTTTGTTTATTTATCATTCACTTTCTGCTCGATTCTGTCGAGCTTTTCATTTATTTCATCAAGATAATCCTTGAAATAGGCGAAAATATAGGCAAATATAAAGAGCAAAATACCGACAGATATTATAAATCCAGTTTCGCCATATGTATTAACACCAAAAATCTCAATCAGATTTACTGCCATATTAATCAGAAATGCCCATAACAATATCAGGAAGAAATACTTCCACGCCTTCTTAAATGCCCTTTTTGCTCTTGTATTCTTTTCAGGTCGTGACATATTTGCCTCCTATTCTATTATGACTTTCTGCATTGGCGGCGATGTTTCGCCTTGCAGTGTTGCTGGGATTACCCACAATTCTTTAATGTCTTGCGGCGCTTTCACATATTGCAGAAACCATGAGCCTGTGCAGGTGCCCGACAGGAAAACCACCTCCTTCTCTGCTTTTTCATTGACATACACCTTTGCAAACTCGATTTCACTCAGGTCAAGATAGCCGTTTTTATACGCCGGCGGCGGTATTTCACCGTTATAATAAGGTTTATCGTTGCGCACAGCCATTACCGACATATCGTTCATGTCGGTTATCACAAGGACAGCCTTTTCGCCTGTGAAATTAGTAAGCGCAAACAGAACAAGGGCACCGACCAGAATAAATCCAATAATTATAATCGGCTTTTTCATAACAGTTCTCCTATTCTATAATAACTTTCTGCGGTTTGCTTTCGGCGTCCCATGCCGGAGTTATCCAGATTTCTTTAGTCCCTCTCGGGATTTTTACAAACTGACAATACATATTTGTCACCGCACCCGACCACGAAAAACTCATTTGCTCCGTCAAGCTCTCATCGATGTAAACCCTATTATATTGAACTTTTTCCATATCAAAATGTGTGCCATTGAATCTTTCTAACGCAATTTCATGGATATTCTCATAAAAATTACCCTTTTCTTTGCCGCGCAGTATCTGTACCGTCATATCATTCAGGTCGTTCACAATACAAATCTCTTCCTCACTTGAGCAGGCGCAGAGGTTGAAACCGAATAATATCGCAATCAGAAACAGGATAACTTTCTTCATACGCGCCTCCTATTCTATAATGACTTTCTGCGGCTGAATATCCGTTGTTTTAACAACAATTTCATCAATGACGAGTTCAAGCTTCTCAACTTCAACCTTTTCCTTAATCTCATATCTGATCACTACATCATCTATAAGGTTCATATCGTTGAAATTCAGGCTTGGAACACCTCTGTACTCTTTATTTTCAAGCGTAAAATACGGACTAAGCACTGATTTTTTGCCATTTTCGGCAGTTCCAAATGTAAGCTCTATAGCAATTCCATCGTTTTTCCCAGCAACATTGATGTTTTTAACAGGAAAACTCAGCTCCACAGATTGGTTTTCATCAAAAATCATAGCTTTTTCAGGCTCGGTTTTCACCACCTCAAACCTGTGCGGCGGAGTTACATATACCGATTCGATATCTTCATTTTTAATGATACAATAATATTTGTTATCCGTAATCATGCTTTCAGTTACATTTATCTGCTTATTCATCTGCTCATCATGAAATATGACCGGACTTATGAATGAAGCAACGCGCTTTTCAATCTTTTCCGTTTCCGGCATTGTCTTTCCGCGCACAGCAGTTATATCACCGTTTTCAAGGTCAACTGCAAGCAGAATATCATCATTTTTCTTGCAGGCTGCCAAAGTAAAAATAACAGCCACCAGACACACAACTGCAAAAACTTTCTTCATACGCGCCTCCTTTGTCGGGGGTGGTTAACTTATATTGAAATCATTATATCATATCGCATGGGTTATAATCTATTCGCTGTTTATACAAAGTTTTGCGGATTGGTTTTGTGAGGGGGGATTTAATAGACGCCTGCGGCTACACCTCATCCACCGCAAGCGGTCCCCCTGTCTCGCTGCGGCTCGGTCACGCCGCGGGTCTTACAGCCCACTGGGCTGTAATTCAACACCGCGGACGCCGTTTCACTACCCTCAAGGGGAAGGCTTTATATTGTGCGTTCGTTTTTTCTTGCACACTATTATATAATGTGTTATAATGAATCCATAAACAAAAACTAAAGGAGCGCCAAGTGCGCGACCGCCGACGAGTGTCGGCGTACCGAGCAGGCAAATTCATTTTGCCCTGCGAGTATTAAATAAAGAAAGGGGTCCCCATTGAACCCGTTCAATGGGGTAAACTATTATGGTTATCTGTGATGTAAAGAAGGCAAATTACAAAGAAACTCTCAAAGATCTTCTCAAAATCTCCTCCCCATCGGGCAGAGAACGCGTTATGACAGAGCATATCAAGGGTATCGTTTCCCCTTATGCTGAGGACGTTTTCTACGATAATTACGGCAACCTTATCGTCAAGGTTGGCGGCAAGGGCAAGAAGCTCATGCTTTGCGCTCATGTTGACGAGCTTGGCTACTGGGTAAAGAGCATTTCCGACGACGGCTTTATCAATGTTACAAAAATCGGCATTCCTGACAAGTGCATCGAAGCCCGCGAAGTTATGGTAAACGGCCATATTCCTGGCGTTGTCGGCACAAAGGCGGCTCATTTGCAGACACCTGAAGAACGCACAAAGCTTGTAAATCCTCGTGAAATCTTCATCGACATCGGTGTTTCCTCCAAGGCTGAAGCAGAGGCTCTCGGCATCAAGATCGGCAGCTATGCTTCCCCTGTTTACAACTACATGGAACTGACAAACCCTGACCTTATCTGCTGCCGCGCTCTCGACGACAGAGCAGGCTGTGCAGTTCTCATTGAGCTTTTGAAAAATATCAATAAGGACGACCTTGCTGTTGAGCTTTATCTTGTATTCACATTGCAGGAAGAAGTTGGCTTACGCGGCGCTACTGCGGCGGCAAGCTTCCTTGAGCCACAGCAGATGATTGCTATCGACACAGTTCCATGCGCTGACACACCTGGCATGAACTGGAAGCGTGATCTTCCTGTGCAGCTGGGTCACGGCGTGGCTTGTTCACTTTCTGAAGGCGGCGGCCCCATGAACTTCATCAATCCTGTTATGGAAGAAAAGATTTTCCGCCTGACAGACAAGTATGAGATTCCTATCCAGCCTATTTCTGTCTGCGGTTTCTCCTGCTCGACAGACGCTCTCGGCTCCACAATTCACGGCAAGGGCATTGCAGGTGCAACTCTCACAATCCCACGCAGATATTCCCACTCTCCTGTTGAATTGATGAATGTCAACGATGCAATGTGCATGCTCGAACTTCTCACAAGATTTGTAACAGAGGAATAATTGGATATACAGAAAAAGCTCTCCTTCGTGAGAGCTTTTTTAGGTTATTTTATTCGGGAGGGCGCAGAGACCCTCCCCTACAGCCTACTGCAATAAAATACAAGTAGGGGCGGGTTTCCATGTCCGCCCGTTTTTATTATATTATTCCGTCACCAGTTCTATTGTGCAGTTGGCATTATCTGAACTTTGAAGCAAGAAAGCGTACGGACCGTCCTCTCCAAGGAAGCTGACAAGCATTTTCGAATCAATTTTAATTTCTGTTTCGCCTTCCTGCTCCTTTATGCAGTCAAAGCCTGCGCGAAATGCCGCACCGCCCGATTTGAGATGGTCGGAAAGCTCATCAGTTTTGTCTGTAATCTCCCATCTTACATGCTTCAATCCATCATGTTCATAGAAGTTTCCATATTCACCTCTGTTGATAAATCCATACCACGAATCTACCGGGTCTTCCGTTGTCCCGTGTATCACAGGCGGATATATGTCTCGCAGAATACGCACGCCATCGCTTTGCTCACTTTCCATTTCCACCGATATATAGCTCGCTTTGAGACTGTTTTCAACAAAATCAATCCCGAGCTTATCTGCATACTTTCCAAATTCGGCTTCATCGAGATAAAAGGCTGTTGTCATATCATAGCGTCCTCTTCTTATCGAAAGAGGTGCAAACTTTTCCATTTTCATACCGCCAGCGCTGTATGTCTCACGATAGCTCGGATTTTCGGGATACTCGCCATGCTCATTATAGCTGTAATCCATCATAGCTTTGAAGGTCTGCTTTGTTTCACGCACCTGTCTTTTGACGATATCGTTATACATCTCATCGGTGCATTCGCCGTAGGTGTAGATTTTCGACTTGGTATCTTCATTTGCCGCGCCTATTGCAAGGGCGGCATACTCCACATTGCCGCTATAAAAAACGTACATGGCAGCAGGCTCACCATTGACATTGCCCATCAGAGCGCCCGAATAATTTTCCATAGCCCCATCAAGTCTGCCGTGCATTTCGAAATTTCTGGCCGTTTCATCAATAAAAACTTTGCCGCTCATACGTGTCACACCTTCAGGGTCCATTCCCATACCGTAACTCATAAGCGTAATCACACTGCTATCTTCACCTTCAAGCCTTGTCGGCATAAAGAGTGAAAGCATCATGACGGCGACAGTTATAACAGCAAAAGATTTCTTGCTCATTTTATACCTCCTTGCCCGGATGTCTGATTAAAATTATTATACCATATATGCTGTTCCTGTGCAATATTGTTTACAAAAATCAGTTTGTTCATAATTTGCACATAGATTATATCTGAGTAACATATTAAATCTATAT
>JAFSBG010000075.1 GCA_017441945.1 Clostridia bacterium | reverse complement strand
TAGGGGACGACGCCCTCGGCATCCCGCCTATCCACCCCGTCACAGGCACCATATCTTCGCTCCATTTGTTCATCATTTGTTCACAAATTACGCCTTATAAAATGGTATAATATCACCAACAAAACTACAACTCTGAGGGAGGTATGCACTATGATTTTTGAAAAGCAGGTCGTCGCCATGTACAAGCAGGGGCTTCATTCGCGTTGCGATGACAACGGCACAGCCTACTATTTTTCCCCGTCTGATTTTCCCGATATAGCCTATCGTCCATACTATTTCAAGTCCTCTATGGGGCATACCCTGAGAGGGTATTTTTACTGGTATCCACAGCCAATCAAGAATCGTCTTATCGTATTTGACCACGGCTTCGGCGGCGGTCACCGCTCGTATATGAAGGAAATCGAGCGTCTTTGCAAGGCGGGCTACACAGTATTTTCCTATGACCATACAGGATGTATGGAGTCGGAAGGCGCTTCACCTAACGGCATTGTCCAGTCACTTCGCGATCTTGACGACTGTATCAAGGCTCTCCGCGCCGATACAAAGTACGAAAATGTTGAAATTTCCGTCGTCGGACATAGCTGGGGCGGCTTTTCCACACTTAACATAACGGCCCTTCACCCTGACATTAAGAAAATCGTCGCCATTGCAGGCTTTGTTTCGGCTGAAACTCTTGTCAATTCCTATTTCGGCGGCTTCATGGCACCATACCGCAAGGCTATAATGAATTTAGAAAGAGAAAGCAACCCTGAGTATATAGATTTCAACGCTGTCGACACGCTGAAAAGGGCTAACACCAAGGCTCTGCTCATCTATTCGGACAACGACAAGATGTGCACTCACGCCAACTACGAAGCGCTTCACGAAGGTCTTTCGGGCAAGAGCGGCATAACTTTCCTGCTTGAGCACAACAAGGGACATAACCCGAATTACACCGAGGATGCGGTGCAGTATCTTGGCAGATATCAGGCTCAGCTCAACAAGATGAAGAAGAAACTGACTGCGCCAAAGGCGAAGGAGGACTTCGTAAAGAGCTGGGACTGGGACAGAATGACCGCCCAGGACAACAATGTCTGGGAGAAAATCGTAGAATTCTTGAAATAAATGTTAAAGCCACTCATTTGAGTGGCTTTTTCTTATGCTCATATAATATTTTCTCCTAAAAATACTTTGAATATAAGGCGAAATGTTTTTACGAAACGTTTCGTTTAATTATTTCGCTAAAAAACTGTAGAATATACTCGTAGCTACAACAAAGGACTTATAACTCCACTCTTGTAAGTCCACATCCAATTGGAAAATCAGAAATTAAAACAAATCTAAAAACAAAATTCTAAAGAAAATTAAAAGGAGAAAAATTATTATGTCAACAAATTCCGATTACGTACCTAATCATATTTCTAATTCGCGCATTTATACAACGGGTAAGGTTATTTATGCATCTGATATGGCGAAAATTTTGCGTTTACAGTATGAGATTGGTGAAGTAGTGAAGGGAACATCATCTATTGTTTCACTTGAAACTGTAATTAGTGCTGTAGGCTCTGCTGTAACTGCATTTTTTGGTATTTTTGGTCAGACAGCAGAAACAGCAGCCGAAATAATTTTTAGCATATGTGGAGCAAAAGTGCCTGATGAAAAAGAAGCAATTAAGGATCTTATTATGTCTGGATATGGTGCATTAACAGAACTTAATTTGTATTTTAGTCAGCATACTAATGTAGAGGCTGTTGAAGTATCAGCTTTAGGTTTTCTTGAGCTTTTTGATGAAAATAATCATAAGTTCACAGCAGTTTGCAGTAATGAATATGGTAGTTTTACAGGTATTCTTATCAACGGTACATGGAACAGACCATAGGAATAAAAGGGCGGATATCCGCCCTTTTATTTTGTGAAAAGATATGATATAATTACATTACTAATTTTTTACGGGAGGAATATCATGAAACGAATAGCAGGTATAGTTTTTTTAATATTTTTTATTATATTTGTATATGTTGTACATTTCAATAATATCCCTCTTTTTGATGTAATTCACTCCGACTTTGAAAAGTTCAACGGCTATTCCATGGAGGAGGTAGAGTGGATAAAGATAGAATATCTGCCCGACGAATACCGGGATGACCGGGACGGGATTCAGCATAAAATGGTTAATATCGAGGACGGAGACCTGATTCTGCGCCTTGAAAAAATGCTGGATGGAGTTGAGGTCGAAAGATTTGGCGATACGAAAAACAAAAAACGTGGCGGCGGATATGATCTGGGTATACTTGGCAAACGCAAAAATCCCGACAGCGGAAAATATGAAAGCGTAAGACTTGTAGTATTTTCGACCTATAATAATGTTGTTGAAGTGTGCTATGACAAAACAATAGCGTTTTATCCGATTGCTGAATAAAATATAAAGCCACCCAATCAGGTGGCTTTTTCTTATGTTGCTTAGTCCATATAGGCGGCTGTTGTGAATTCCTCGCGCACTTTTTCAAAATAGTTGGTCAGGTCTATTGCGAAAGATGTAGCAACTGCGGTGAAAATCACCCAGATTACCCATGAAACACCTACAGCAAACAGAAAAAATCCGTTGGGATTGTTGTTCTCCCATTGCTTTTTCAGCTCGATTGAGCAGCCGTAATTGACGGCAAACCACAGCACGATTATCATATAAACCTGTGGAAATTCGCGCATGGCGATGAGCAGCATTAGAGCCGCAAGAACAAGCACAATATGGTGCTTTTTTATTACCATAATGTCCTCCTTTTGGGTGTGGGTGGTGTTGCTTTGCAACCGATTGAACAGGTCGGACGTTGAATCCCTCCACCACTTCGTGGTCCCCCTCCCTCAAGGTGAATTGACCGAAGGTCAAGAGAGGGTGGCCTGGGCCATTAGGCAAGGGAGGCAGCCGCACCCTACAAAATAATCCAATAGCCATTGTAGGGGCGGGTTTCCATGCCCGCCACAAAAATGTAGGGGACGACGCCCTCGGCGTCCCGCTATTAAACTAAATAAAATTCGCACAAGCTGTCGGCAGGCTATTTAGCTGAACTTGTTCAATTTAGCTGCGCTATGGGCGCACCCAATGATACATAATTCTGCGGCTGCCATCGCGCTTGACAGTCAGCAGGCCGCAGCGTGTGAAGCCGTTCTTTTCGCAGCAATTCTGCATTGTGAGGTTATTCGGGTGGGTGTCGATGCGGACATTGTCCATCTTGCTCTTGCAGAAGTTAATCGCCTCGACGAAAACACCCTTGCGTGTGCCGTGGGAGGCAATGCGATGCACTGTGCCGTAAGGCTCGTCATTGAGCCAGCCACCCTCGTCAGGGCTATTATAGAAAGGCTCTTCTCTCGTCATAAACATGAAAACGCCGTAAACATCGTCGCCCTCATAGCAGACATACAGCTCACCCCGCTCGATGTCCTTGTCGAGCCATTCGTGGTAAGGCTCTGTGGTGCCCCACTGCCCCGGGTTGCCTGTCTGTCTCATATATTCGCGTGCGCGGGCATAGATGTCATAAATGCGCGGAAGGTCGTCTCTCGTTGCTAAGCGTATCATAGTGTTCTCCTTTCGGGTAGTTGTTTTTTATGCCATCATTATAACATATCACAGTTATGGTTGTAAATATCCCTTGTGGATGGGCGATACCTTATGTGAGATGCGTAACGTTAAGGTGTGACTTCGTCACGGATTGGATAATACGGACCGCCGGGGGCGTCGGTCCCTACGGGATTGTGCAAAATAGTATTTGTAGGGGCGGGTTTCCATGCCCGCCCGCTTACAGAGTAAAGCTTTATCTAAACCACAAGCTTTCTCGCCACGCGCAAGGCGTGGAATGCCTACGGCGTGTTCTTTATGACTGCACAAAAGAACCAAAATGCACAAACTGGTCAGGCAGTTTGATCACCAGACCACAGGAGCACCGGGGTGCGACCGGCGGCGAGTGCCGCCGCACCTATTTAATTTTGCGGGGTCCCCGAACGACCTGTCGTTTGGGGTAAAATTCACCCCTTTGGAAACCCCATTTTACAAGGTGTGCCTACGGCATATCAGGCTATTAAATAGGTGACAACCCCTCCGACGGCTAACGCCGCCACCTCCCCTTGCACAGGGGAGGCTATGGGATTGTGCACCGCGGGACGTTGACAAGCACCGTCCCCTACAGGGATTATGCAAAATAGTATTTGTAGGGGCGAGCATTGCTCGTCCGGCGGATTGGATAGGGCGGGAGGGCGCAGAGACCCTCCCCTACAGGTTTTGTTTATCGTGGTTTGTATTGTAGGGGCGGGTTTCTATGCCCGCCCGTCTATTCAATCGCACCGCAGGCACAGCTTATTAAATAGACGCCTACGGCTACACCCTTCCACCATTCTGACGAATGGTCCCCCTCCCCTTAACAAGGGGAGGCTATGGGAGAGGGAAAATGGGAAAGACACGGCAAATATTATTCATATAATGTTCACAAATCCGACATTATTGACCTTTGTTATATAATGTGTTATAATAAGTGAAGCGTAAGTTTATGAAAGGAAGTGTATTCTTTTGGGAATCTTCAAAGAATTCTTCGATACCCTCAAAGGCGCCGGAAGTAATGTCCGCAAGTTTATGTTCTGCGTATTTTTAAACGGCGTTATCATGTCGGCAATGCAGGTCATGCTGGGTATCCACTACAAAAACATCGGTCTTACAGAAGACGTAATCGGCACACTTATGGCGCTCAAAACCTTTGGCTCAGCCATCGGCGCTCTGTCCGCCGTCGTCGTTATCGAATCTCTGGGCACGAAAAAGGCTCTTATCTCCGCCTTCATCACCATGGCGGTGACAGGCTTCTGCTATGTAAATATCACCTCAAGTATGCTGATCATGCAGGTCACATCGCTGATTTTCGGTATTGCACAGGTTGTTTTCACAGTTTCGCAGGCTCCGTTTTACAAAAATAACAGCGACGAGCGTACCGCCGTCAGCATTTTCTCCCTCAACTTTGTTATGACCAACCTTGCCATGTTCTCGGGCAGCTACATTTTCGGCTATATGTCCGATGCTTTCGCTCTTATGGGCGGCGAGGTTTTCGGCAGCCAGATGACTCTCAATGTGGGCTTTGCGGCTCTGCTCGTAGCTCCGCTGGCAATCACACGCATTGATTTCGGCAAGGAGCACGCAGGCGAAAAACGCAAGAAGCTCCGCATCAAGGACTACACCAGCGCCATGACAAAGGATGCCTGGATGTATATGATGAAAAAGGCACTTATCGGTATGGGCGCAGGTCTTGTTATCCCATATTTCAGCGTTTATATCAAGTACAGCTTAGGCGTATCTGACTCTATCGTCGGCTCTATCATTGCATTCTCCCAGTTTGGTACTGTTCTGGGCGGTCTTTTGATTCCGAGCCTTTCAAAGCGTTTCGGTCGAGTAAAAATGGCGATTTTCTGCCAGATTATTTCGATTCCGTTCCTCTATTCCATTTCATACACTCAGGGTGTTATCATGATGGCGATCAGCTTCTTCTGCCGCAACACCTTTATGAATATGACAAGCCCGCTTCTCCAGACAATGGAAATGGACCTTGTCGCCCCTGAAAACCGTACAATCATGAGCTCGATGGCAACCCTTGCTGACAGCCTTTTCCGTGCTCTCGGCACACAGCTTGGCGGTATCCTGATGGTTAAGATTTCTTATGAATTCCCATACTATATCACGATCCTTACATACGCCCTCAGCACACTTGTCATCTACTTCGTTTTCGGCAGAAACAAGAAGTACAGCGAGCTTCATTAATTATCGCTTCGCTCCCCCCATTGAGCAGGCTCAATGGGGTCCCCGTTTTTGACTTACCACTATTTAAGATGTCATACTTTCAGCGAAATGAATTCGCAGAAAGCGGAAAATCGGGGTGCTTCATTTGAGAAGCTATTGTGTCTGCGACGCTATTTAATAAACAGAAAAGCCACCCGATTGGGGTGGCTTTTTAAGTTGTATAAGCCCTTGTAGGGTGCGGCGCCCTCGACGTCCCGCCCTATTAAATGCATCGCAGGCAGCAATTACATACATAAATGATGCCATACGCCATGCGATTACATACACCTGCGGTGATTACATACTGCTACGCAGATATAAGGTGTCTCCGACGGATTAAATAAAGTTCTCTCCCTCAGTCTCACATACGCTCGACAGCTCCCTCGTCAGAGGGAGCCAAGGAGTAATCCTGTCATTCTGAGCGAACGCGAAGAATCTTTCCACCCCAATGGCACAAACCCATAGCCTCGCCCTCTTTAGAGGGAGAGATGGCTGACGAATGTCAGACGGAGAGGGTGCTATTTAATAGCCCAATATGCCGTAGGCACACCTTGTAAAATGGGGTTTCCAAAGGGGTGTAATTTACCCCAAACGACAGGTCGTTCGGGGACCCCGCAAAATTAAATAGGTGCGGCGGCACTCGCCGCCGGTCGCGCACCTGGCGCTCCTGTGGTCTGGTGATCAAACTGCCTGACTCTCACCCCAGACAGCAGGCTGTCCGGGGACCCCGTTTTCGTTTGCAGTTTTTG
>JAFSBG010000008.1 GCA_017441945.1 Clostridia bacterium | reverse complement strand
CTTATGTCTTTCATAAAACCCTCCTTTGTTTCGATTGGTGACCCATTCTCAATTATATCAAAGGAGGGTTTTCTTATATCTAAAGATTTTTATTCCACCTGCATAGCAGGTGGTTTATTGACGCTTATGCGACAATAAAAGCCAGGCTGTTTTGCAGTCTGGCTTTTTGTTATGTAATTTCGTGAGCGTACACCCCTACGCTGGTTATGCGCCCTTTTCCTTTTTATATCGTGTCACATATACACAGCCGATAATTACCGCTGTTGTAAAGGCTACAAAGGCGAGAATGAACGGATAAATCGGATTTGCGTCATAGATAAGACCTGCAAACAGCGCGCCGAAAATACCGCCGAGAGAGTTCATCGACTGATAGAAGCCCATCATTGCGTTGCTGTTTTCAGGCGTGGAGCGCATTGCCACCATATTCTGAATAACAGGAAGTCGCGCCGCATTGAGAGTGAAGAAAATGATATCGCAGGCGATTACAACACCTATCGAGCCTGTGCCGAGGACGATTGCAAGGAATACTGTCTGCACAGCCATAAGCGGCAGGAATGTCTTGTTGATATCGGTTTTTCTCTGCATCCAGAGGACGAGAGTTGAGTTGACAACAAGAGTAAGAGCGGCAATAGCCGCCTTGATAGCGCCATTATACGCCGATGTCATATTGAACTGATCCTTGATATAGTAATTGAAGCACTGTTCAAAGGAATTCTGGCCGATGCCTGCAACTGCCACGATGATAAAGAGCAGGGCAAATGTCGGTGTCATAAAGCTTTTTGCCGCCACAAATGCCGAGAATGGGTTTGCATCTGCAAGTGTCAGCTTTTTCTCAGGTCTGTGCTTATATTTAGTGTCGTCTTCGCAGAAGATAAACATAAGCACGCCCATGGAAACGAGGACGATAACGTGCCATGTGAATGTGAAGTTTATCGAAACAAGACCTAAAAGTCCGCCGACAAAGTATCCGATTGCCGCTGTAACATTCTGCACTGTAAGCATAAGGGTGAGGTTTTTGCCGCGCTGGTCAGCAGGAGATGTATTGATGGTATAGTTTGAATAAGCTGTCATAATACCGCCGGAAAATGCGCCTGCCAGCATTCTGCCTGCGATGACCATACCTTCCGTCATAGCCATACCGAATACTATCTGACCTGCTGTATAACCGAGACAGCAGATGAGGATAATGCGTTTTGTCGGTATGTAGGCGCACAATTTACCCCAGAACGGAGCCATAATAAAGAATGATGTCATCATAGCGGCAAAGGCAACACCAAACATTGAGCTGTCGAGATTTCGCTCGACAATAAGTGTCGGTGTTATAGGGTGAATAAAGTTTGCCGACATATTGTATATTCCCATAAATATAAGGAATATCACAAGTCTTTTGTTTTTCATTTCAGTTCCCTTCTTTGTTATATCATTATATATGATTATACTCCTTTTTGTATGGCATTTCAATACATAATAAAAAAGACTACGGCGTGTGCCGTAGCCTTTTTTCGTTATTGTAAAAACTAAGAATTAGTCTTCGTAAACAACTGCGTTGTGGTACCAACGTGTACCTGTCTTCCACATTGCAACACCGTCAACGCCCTTCTTCATACCTGCAACGAATGTCTGCTGGAGAAGTGGGATCCATGGGGATTCTTCCATAAGCTTAGCCTGGATATCCTTGTAGATCTGGTTGCGCTTTTCTGTATCGAATTCGCCGCGTGCTTCTTCG
>JAFSBG010000074.1 GCA_017441945.1 Clostridia bacterium | reverse complement strand
TTCTCGCCACGCGCAAGGCGTGGAGCGTCTTCGACGACTTCTTTATGCTTGCACAAAAGAAGCAAAATGCCCAAACTGATCCACGCAGTTTGATCACGGGACCACATGGGGTTGACACCCCTTTGGAAACCCCATTTTATAAGGTGTGCCTACGGCATATTGGGCTATTTATTAGGAGACAACCCCTCCGCCCCGTTGGGGCACCTCCCCTTGCACAAGGGAGGCAATGGGATTTTTATCTCCTACACATACAGACAGGATTTTGGCGAAAATGTTCGCTATTTCTTCTTCTTTTTCTTTTTTTGCTGGGGTTTTGTGTTCTTGTTTGTGACTTTATACACTATCCAGCCTGCAATATCGCCTATGAGGGCGCACATAGACACCATACCAAAGGCAAGGCCATAAAGCTCGTTTGCCTTGAAGCCGAGCATTGCCTTGCTTTCGCCGAATGCACCCGAATAGAGCATAAGGCACATAAAAACTGCAATAAGCGTAAATGTCAGCGGCATAACCTTGATGCTTCTTGTCAGCCCGTTTTTCAGCGTCCAATACTGGAAAACGCAAAAGACGGCAAACATGATTATGCCTGCAATTATGTAAACCGGTGTGAACATACTACACTTCCCACTCCCCGTTTACCATAAGCCCGCCCAGCTTATACGCCTGCTGTTTGTGCTGTGGGAAAACTGTCTCATGGCGGAGCTTCTTTGCCTCAGGGTCAAAGAGTGTCCAGTTGTATTTGCTGTAATCGTTTACCTGATATGCGTCTGCGCTGATGAGAGCCTTTGCAGGACCAATCATACCGAGAGTGCGCTTGTAGCTTTCGACAAGGCGGCCGTAGCCGTCAGGAGTGTAAGCCGCATCGCCTGCGCCGCTTGTCATAATGAAAAGCACAGGGATTTTGCGGTGCGGATAGCTTGGATTTTCCTTCTGATATGTGACATACTGGAAGTAAAGGCGCTCGTGGAGAGCGTGGAAACCTGCCGAAACATTGCTGAGATAATTCGGTGTGCCGATGATAAGACCGTCAGCTTCTCTTATTGCATCGAGGATAGGTGTGAGACCGTCCTGGCAGACGCATTTGCCCTCGTTTGGAGCAAGCTTACAGCCGAAGCAGGACACACAGCCTGTGAACTTTTCCTGCTTGTAAAGATCGAAGACCTTTACTTCCGCGCCTGCATTTTCAGCGCCCTTCGCGGCTTCATTTACGAGGGTAGATGTATTCCAGCCTGTGCGCGGACTTGTATTTACAGCAACGATTTTTTTCATATTAGTTCTCCTTTTTTATGTAGGATGTTTTTCGGCGTGAGCAAGCCCCCGCCCTACGCTGATATGATTCGGGAGGGCACAGAGACCCTCCCCTACAATATACTTTGGAAAGTTAAGGTGTGATAAATCACATCTGATAAAGTACAACCCCTCCGACTTCGTTACACTCAGCCACCGCTCCCTTTGCAAAAGGGCGAGGCTATTTCGGGAGGGCGCAGAGACCCTCCCCTACATTGACATTTTTTAATGTGCGGTATATTTTCAAAATTAACCTATTAAATCCGTCGGAGACACCGCAACGTTTGCCACGCAAACATTTCACTCGGCATAGCCGAATTTCACTGCCGCAAGGCAATTTCACTCGCCGCAGGCGAATTTAACTCCGACCCATGGTCGGCTGTTAGTGTTCTGTGCCTTCGTTTACCTTGAGCTCTTCGCCGTTTGTGAGGATATATTTTGCCGCTGCCCTGATGCCGTCTGCGATCATTGGGATAGGCATTGTAGGTGTGCTTGGAGACTTTGTGACAGCCTGCTCAGGAGCAAAAGGAATGTGCATAAAGCCGCCCTTGATATTAGGATACTTATTATTGATAAGATACATTGTTGTATAGAGAATGTAATTGCATACATAAGTGCCTGCTGTGTAGGAAACAGATGCAGGAATACCTGCTTCGCGGATGGCGTTTACAACAGCCTTTACAGGGAGATTGGAGAAGTATGCAGTTTCGCCGTCAGCCTTGATAGGCTCGTCGACAGGCTGGAAGCCTTCGTTATCGGCAATTCTGCCGTCCATAAGGTTGATACCCACCTTTTCAACTGTGAGATTTGCTCTGCCGCCTGCCTGACCTACGCAGAATACAAAATCAGGCTTATATTCCTGAATATATCCGTCGAGAACATCGCCAGCCTTGATGAATACGCAAGGGAGCATTTTTCTCACAACTTCGTGACCGTCGAGAGTGTCAGGAAGAAGCTTTACAGCCTCCCAGGATGGATTGATGCTTTCGCCGCCGAATGGTTCAAAACCTGTGATAAGTATCTTCATAGTAGTTCTCCTTTGTTATGTAAATTATTTGTTTTACTTATAATATAACGGGACGTCGAGGGCGCCGTCCCCTACAAAAGCTTGTTCGATCCAGCGAATTAAACTTATAACCCATTATACCATAAAGCCGCAGACTGTTGGTATAATAGTCATCTTTTGCGGTTTCGTCCGAAAGGGCGAGAGCAAAAGGACAGTTATTCAATCTGTATAATATTCACTGTGTGAATATTATACCATATTATATACACATTTACAACTGCGTTAAATGGGTGACAATTTATTGTATTTTCAAATATTTTGTGTTATAATTATAATGTGTAATTATGAAAATACCTATGGAGGCAACATGGTTAAACTCTATAAACCTCAGCATCTTGAAACAGTTAAAAAGATTGCCCTTGACAACGCCAAGGACATCCTTCTCAATATTGAAGATATAATCGCCCACAACGAGGGCAGAGTTTTTGTTTACGAACTCAATAATGAAATCGTGGCTTTCGGATTTTTCCAGCCTTTTGCTTACGGTAAGCGCATCGACGTCGGCATTGTTGTCGACAAGGCTGTACGCCGTCAGGGCATAGGCACAGCGCTCTGGCACAGTATTTCCCGCCTTGCAAAGGAGAGATATTCTGCCGAAAGCTTTGAATGCCGTATTTTGGCAGACGACCTTGCTGCCATCTATTTCTGCGGTAAATTAGGCTTTCTGCCTTGGATTTCCACACATACTATGGTATATAATGACGAGCTTCTGCCAACACCGGCTACACTTTTTGAGCCGTATGAGGACAAGTATTACGAAAGCTACTATGAGCTTTTAGGCGAAGCTTTCTATGAAATGCGTAAGAGCATCGGCGCCGAGCCATTTAAGATGGTGCCTAACGGCAACCGTGAGGAAATGTTTGAAAGCGAGACCTTCCTTGCAATAAACTCTCAGGACAAGCCTATCGCCGCTGTAACTATCGAGATGGGCAACCATATCGAAAACTTATGCGTGCTTCCTGAGGCGCAGGATTTAGGCTTCGGCCGCCAGCTTGCGATTTTCGCCACAAACCGCGCACTTATGTCGGAGCGCGGCTTTGCTGAGCTTGAAGTTGTTTCGACCAACGAAAGAGCTATCGGGCTTTATAAGTCGCTGGGCTATAAGACTGTAAGAACGATTTCTGTTCTTAAAATGAAGAATAAGTAGTTCCCTCCACTCTGTCATTCTGAGGGTGCAACCCGAAGAATCTTTCCTGAATTGTTGTGGAAAGATCCTTCACATTCGTTCAGGATGACACATGGGTATCTGCGATGCATTAAATAATACGCCTTCGGCTACACCTCATCCGTCAGCCTGCGGCTGCCACCTTCCCCTCAAGGGGAAGGCTGATGATCGAGGGGAAGGCTGATGATCGAGATTTATATTTTCTGGCTTCGTGCGTAATAGAAGATATACTGCTGGGCGATGCCGGCGAATTCGCCGAAATGGGCGCCGTAATTTTTGATATCGTAGTGGTCCTTTGCCTTTTTCATCCATGTGTCAACAGGGAAAGCGTCATATTTCGCCATGCCGAATAGCAGGAAGCAGTCGGCAACCTTTCTGCCTACACCATTAAGGCTCATTATATACTTGCGAGCCTCGTCTGTCGGCATATTTTCCAGCTTTTCAAAGGAAATCTCCCCGTTTGCCACAGCTTTTGCCGCATTTAAAATATATTTTGCGCGATAACCGCTGCGTAAGATATCGAGGTCAGCCAGCTCAAGAGATGCTATTCTTTCGGCAGTCGGGAAGGCATATCCCCCCTCGATTTTCTCGCCGAAATTTTCGCACAGAGTTGCGACGATTTTCTGGATTCGCGAAATATTATTGCACTGGGAAATGATAAATGAGCAGAGCGCCTCCCATGGGTCCTGCTTTAAAAGGCGCAGGCCGAGACCGTACTCGACAGCCTGAGCGAAAAACTCATCGCCTGTGAAAGCTTTTGCAATGCTTTCATAGCTTCTGTCAAGGTCAAAATATCTGCGCCAGATGTTTTCAAAATCGGCTTTTGAAGCCGTCATATACATAGCATTTTTGTCAGCCCAGACAGTCAGCTTTCTGCCCATGGCAACCCCTTCAAACTTTCCGTCCTTTTCAAACCAGCGGAAGCACTGGCCGCATTCAAAGGTGTGCTTGGGGGCAAAACGCTCTATATTATTTATTTCTATGTAATTTTCATGCTCGATAATGTTCATATTGGACCTCGCTGTATAAGTTATAAGTAAAAGTGAATGGTGAAGAAGTGCGGAGTGAACTGCGTTCACATTGGATACGTAACAATCCCTCCGTCACACATTCGTGTGCCACCTCCCTTTACACAAGGGAGACAAGGAAATTTTGAAAACGAAAGTCTTGTGGTAAAGTCTGTGTTTTCACCAGAAGTGTAACCCACCCCAATGTGTCCATATGTGAGGAACGAACACACAAGGGGGTCCAGGGGGTGTCCCCTTGGTCCCGTGATCAAACTGCGTGGATCAGTTTGGGCATTTTGCTTCTTTTGTGCAAGCATAAAGAAGTCGTCGAA
>JAFSBG010000073.1 GCA_017441945.1 Clostridia bacterium | reverse complement strand
GGACACTCGTCCGCGGGTCGGGCATTCGCCCTCCACGTTTCGCCGATAAAAATACCCCACCGAACTCTATCAATGGGGTATATTTTTATTCATATCCTTCAAATGCATCGTTGACCACTATCGGCGAATTTTCCCCATTTGTCAGGCCAAATGGGGTCCCCTTATGATTAAATAGATTTTGCCGAAATGAATTCGCCAAAATCGGTACGCGGACACTCGTCCGCGGGTCGGGCATTCGCCCTCCACGTTTCGCCGATAAAAATACCCCACCGAACTCTATCAATGGGGTATATTTTTATTCATATCCTTCAAACGCATCATTGACCACTATAGGCGAAACGTAGTTGTTGTACGCCTTGCTTTTCAGCCAGCCGAGGTCGCCGTCGAAATGCTTGCCTGTGCACTCATTTTTCTCGGAATACTCGCCAATCAGGCGGTTTTCCTCGTCGTAAATCTCATAGCTGACGATATCGCACCGCTCCATTGTGCCCGAATAAGCGCAGTAATCGCCGCCGAAAAAGCGGTCCTTTTTGTCCTCGATGAGCATAAAACGGCACTCGATGACAGCGCTTTCCCCAACTTCACGGCGCTCACCCTCATATTTCACTATATCAAGAGCATAAAACACATCGGGAAGTCTGCCCAGCCTGCCTTCGAGCCAGCCGACAAAGTTCTGATAACCCGTCTTTTCGTGGCTTGTCACCTGCACATGGCGGGCATAATTATTTGTCACCTTGACAAGGCGCATATTGACGCCGTTATAAGGCAGGAGCTGCTCGGTTTCGCAGGTCTTTGCGCCGACAGCATAGCCGTTTTTCGCCATTTTACGGTCTACTTTCGCGATTTTCTGCCTCATCTGGCTGTCAAAAATCACAATTTCATCCCCATCCTTGGCAAAAAATGCCTTGGTCTCCCGTGCGAGGACAGGCAGGACGAAAAGCAGACAGACTGCGGCAAAAAGGGCGCATAAAATTATGATAAATCTTTTAATAATTCTCTTTTTTCGCATAAAACGCACCATTTTCCAGTTTATAATAAAATTATATAATAAGTGTCGGAATTTTACAATAGAAACAGGAAAATGTTCACTTCGATTTAAAATTTATTTGCACACCGCATAATTGACACACGCTCCGTTTGGGGATATAATATCCATATTGCATTAAAAGTTTTGACCACCCCAATGGCACAAACCATCTTGCCTCCCTCTTGTTAAGGGGAGGGGGACCATCGAAGATGGTGGAGGGGTGTAGGGCGTAGCCCGTCTATTCAATAATGCGGACGAGCAATGCTCGCCCCTACAAAATAATCCACGAAAACTGTTCCGTAGGGGCTGGTTTCCATGCCCGCCCGATGAGAAAGTAATAAGTAAGAGTGAAAAGTTAAGAAGTGCGGTGTGACGAAGTCACATTTAATAAGCGGACCGTCGAGGACGCCGGTCCCTACAAGAAAGCTCTACTGCCTCCCCTGTGCAAGGGGCGGTGGCGGCGTTAGCCGTCGGAGGGGTTGTCACCTATTTAATAGCCCAATATGCCGTAGGCATTCCACGCCTTGCGCGTGGCGAGAAAGCTTTCGATTTAGATAAAGCTTTACTCTGTAATGCGGACGAGCAATGCTCGCCCCTACAAAATAATCCACGAAAACTGTTCCGTAGGGGCGGGTTTCCATGCCCGCCCGAAAAATATAGGGAATAGCGCCCTCGACATTCCGCCCTATCCAATGCATCGCAGATACCTTATCGTTTGCCAAAGGCAAACATATCGCGTCCAGATGACATATCGCATTTATATATCGCGCGCGAAGCGCATATCGCTTTTGCGCAGCAAAATAACAAAAGGATACAACTATGATAAAGTTCAAAACCAACCTGCTGTTCTCCCTCACATGGCCGATTTTCGTCGAGCTGATACTGCAGATGCTGATGGGCAACATCGACCAGATGATGATTTCCCGCTACTCAGCCTCTGCTGTCGCCGCCGTCGGCAACGCAAACCAGATACTCAACTTTTTAGTCCTCGCCTTCAACGTGCTGTGCACAGCCTCGATAATCCTCATCACCCAGTACAAGGGGGCAAAACAGGAGGACAAGGTTGAGCAGATTTACTCCCTTTCTGTCATCGTAAACCTTGTCATCTCGGTGGCTATCAGCCTTATAATTTTCGTCTTTAACGGTCTGTTTTTCGACCTTATGAGCGTTCCTGCCGAGGTTTTGCCTGAGGCAAAGACATATATAATCCTGACAGGCTCCTTCATCTTCCTGCAGGCAATGAGCATGACCTTCGCCGCCCTCCTCCGCTCCAACAAGTTCATGAAGGAGAGCATGGTGGCAAATGTTGTCATGAACATTCTCAACATCATCGGCAATGTAATTCTCATCAATGGCATGGGCCCTATCCCTGCTCTCGGCGTAGCAGGCGTTGCCATTTCCACAACGGTCAGCCGTCTTGTGGGCGTACTGCTTATGCTTTATATGTTCAATAAGCATGTGGGAGTCAAGATAAACCTCAAGTGTCTTAAACCATTCCCTAAGGATCTGTTTAAAAAGCAGCTGGGCATAGGCCTGCCGTCGGCTGGCGAAAACTTCGCATACAGCCTTTCACAGGTGGTTATCATGGGCTTCATCAACCTTTTCGGCACGACGACAATCACAGTAAAGGTCTATGTTTCCATGCTGGCAATGGTGACATACATTCTCACATCGGCGCTGGCGCAGGCGACACAGGTCATGATAGGCCATATGCTTGGCGCAAGACAGATAGAGGAAACCGACCGCAGAGTGTGGAAAACCCTCCGCGCCTCGATGCTTTCCTCCCTCATCGCATCAACGATAATCGTTCTGTTTTCCGACTTCTTCTTTGGGCTGTTCTCCTCTGACCCCGAAGTTCTCCGAATGGGCAAAATCGTAATGATGATAGACCTTGTCCTCGAGCAGGGCAGAGCTGTCAACATCTGTTTCGTGCGTTCTCTGCAGGCGGCGGGCGACATCAAGTTCCCTGTTATGATGGGCGTAATTTCAGCGTGGCTCATCGCCGTGGTGTTCTCCTATATCTTCGGTGTTGTGTGCGGTCTCGGTCTTGCAGGCGTGTGGATCGCTCAGGCAATGGACGAAGTTTTCCGCGCAATATGCTTCATCTTCCGCTGGCGCAAAGGCGGCTGGAAAGAGAAGAATCTTGTAGGATAGCTCTCCCCATTGAGCAGGCTCAATGGGGTCCCCGTTTTTGACTTACCACTATTTAAGATGTCATACTTTCAG
>JAFSBG010000072.1 GCA_017441945.1 Clostridia bacterium | reverse complement strand
TTCAGCCTGCCGAGGAAACCCTTGAAGGGGCAAGAAATATGATTGAAAACGGCATATTGACCGACCCTAAGCCCCAGGCGGCGCTTGCCCTCCATGTTGCGGCGGGACGAATGCCGACGGGCATTTATATGTATAATGACACGGGCACGATGATGTTTTCTGTCGATGGATTTAAAATAAAGGTTCACGGCAAGGGGGCGCACGGGGCATACCCTCATTTTTCTGTCGACCCTGTAAATATCGCCGTTCACATATATCTTGCCCTCGAAGCCCTTGTTGCAAGAGAGATAGACCCCCATAAAGCCTGCGCCATTACAGTTGGCTCATTCAACGCAGGCTCGGCTGCCAATATAATCCCCGAAACGGCTGAAATCAGCGGTACAATCCGCACAAATGACAGGGAAAGCCGCCATATTCTCGTAAGAAGAATGAAGGAAATCGCCATAAAGACAGCCGAAGTCTACGGCGGCGATGCCGAGATTGAAATGATAAGCCAAATCCCGCCTCTTATCTGCAACGGTGACCTTGTAAGAGAGCTGGCATCTTATATTGATGAGCTTGATTTCCCAAACAAAACTGCCCACAAGGGCATTGAAGCCAGCGCATCGGAGGATTTTGCCCTCGTAGCCGAAAAGATTCCGTCGGCATATTTTTATCTTTCGGCGGGCTTTGAGGATGAAAGAGGTCTTGCGCCAGCCCACAATCCAAAGGTGATGTTCAACGAAGATGTTCTTCCGATTGGCGCCGCCATTTATGCCCATCTGGCAGAAAGATGGCTTGAAAAATAAAAGAAAACCACCCACTAAATGGGTGGTTTTTATGCTATTTCGTAATTCCTGCAATAAACATCTGTCTGATTTTAGGAAGAATGCCATCCACAAGCCAGTCAAAGCTTATAACCCCGACCTTACTTGTGACGATATACGCCCCCATATTGTCGCTTGATGCCGAAATTATGCTGTCATCCTTAAAGGGCAGGGAAGCCCTGCGCTCAACTTTATAGAATATGCCCTCCGAATATTCATAGAGCGGGGAAGAAAGCAATGCGTTCATATATTCCTCAAAACACCAGCCGTTTTTATACATAATCTGAGCATGAGGAATGCCCACATAACGGAAATGCCAGCTTTCAGGACCAATCATGGTATATTCCGTCTTTTCCGCAGTATATCTTAATATATAGCCGAAACGCCATGAGTTGTCGCTGAGCCATTTGCCCTGCACAGTTTCGCCGAAGGCCGAAGTGAGAGTGCCGTTCATTGAAAGGTCCATTGCAAGCCCTGTCTGATGCTCGCTTGTGCCGGGAGGCGCCGAATAATATGACACCAGGTTATAAGCCTCATCGTAGGAATAGCCCTGAGACATTTTCTGATTCATACGGATGTTGAAGGTGGAATTCTGCCTGTTGTATGAGCGGTAACCGCTTACATAATAAGGAGCTTTGCCGGTTTCGGCTTTGCAGGCTTTAAGCATGGCAACCATAGCCTGTGCCGCCTCGTCTCTCATTCGGTATTCCTCATGACCGAGGCTGACAAGGTCATCTGGTTTGTGACTTTTATCCACAGGATGTGTCTTGTTTACAAGAAGCAGAAGCTTCGAATCTTTCACAAGCTCGCCTGCCTTAGCAGGAAGCAGGGAAAAGGAGATGATAAATATAAGTAAAAGTGAGATTATACGTTTCATAAAATCCTCCACAGGACTATATTTTAGCAGGATATGGCCGATATGTCAAACTCCGGACGTGAAATATTGAGAAACATACTTGAAATTGCTGTCTGATAAAAGAATAATAGGATGGCTGAAAACATTGACTTTTTGTACAATAAATGTTACAATTTAACCATAAAAGGTAGGATTTTTTAAACTTTTTATGTATAAAAGTCACAAAACTGATAAAAACGTATAAATGGTGCAGTTTTCTGCGACCAAATTGATATTTGTGATATTATAAGGAGAAGCAATGACAGATAAAGAGGTAAAAAGGCTGTCGAGAGCTGATCTTCTTGAGATGCTTATAGAAGCAACAGAAGAACTTGAAGCAACAAACGCAAAACTTGTGGAAATGGAAGAAAAGCTGAAAGAAAAAGATCAGCAGCTGGAAAACAGACAGATAAATATAACAAACGCAGGCTCCATTGCTGAGGCATCGTTGCAGCTCAGCGGTATTTTTGAAGCGGCGGATGAATCGTGCCGCCAGTATCTTGACAATGTAAAGCGAATGAGTGAAAACTTCGGCGCTGAAGAAGCCGAAAAGATGCTTGAAGAAACAAGACAGCGTTGCGCCCAGCTTGAAGAAGAGACAAAAAAGCGTTGTGCTGAGCTTGAAGCTGAAGCGAAAGAAAAATGCGAAAAGATAACAGAGCTTGCTAAAATCGAAGCGGCACAGCATTGGAGCGAAGTTTCCTCAAAAATCGAAGCGCTCTATTCGGAATACACA
>JAFSBG010000007.1 GCA_017441945.1 Clostridia bacterium | reverse complement strand
GGTGAAAAAATGGGACAGGCGGTTTTACCGCAGTCTGCCTGCTGTGATTTTGTCATACATAATTATCAGCGCAATTTCCATTCCCATAAGGCATTTTTTTCTTGATGATGCCCAGACTTTTTCCGTCTGGCTTGAAAGATTTATGAGTTTTGAGGGCAGTCATTACGGCTGGTATGTGGAGATGTATATCGGCCTGCTTTTGCTTGCGCCCATTCTCAACGCCACCATGGACTCTCTCGGTGAAAAGGGCTGCCGAAAAATGCTCGTCACCTTGCTTGCCCTGACCTCCCTGCCAAATCTCACACCGCTGATTATCGCGCCCGATTACTGGGAGCATATTTATCCGTTGACCTATTATGTTATCGGCGCGTACATAAGGCGGTATGGAATCGATATTGAGAATAAATATCCCATTATGGGCGTGACAATTTTACCTATGGTACTTGGATTTGTTACGCTTATTTCGACAGATGGCTATGTCACCGACGGCTGGTGGCAGGGCTACGGCGGAAGCTATGTTGTGCTTATTGCGGTTTCGGTTTTTCTGCTGATACAAAGCATTAAAATCCCGCGTTTTATGGAAAAACCGCTGCAGTTTATGGCAGGCGGCACATTTGAAGGCTATCTCATATCCCATCTTTTCGATGCAAAGACATATTTTGCATTCCCGCAGTGGAGAACGCCTGAAATGTGGCTCGTCAGCTTTTTGTGCATCACATTGCCGATATTTTTCGTGTCACTGCTGAGTGGAAAGATGATAAACTATACTGTAAGGCGAATATTAAGGAAATAATTTCATATTCGGGAGGGCGCAGAAACCCTCCCCTGCTTTTTTGATTTTTTCAAAAATTTTCAAAATCCTGTCCCATTTTTGTGTCCTCAGTTGTCTTATATAAAAGGAGGAGATTTTATGAAAAAATACCTTTTTAGCAAGCTTGCAATGACGGTTTTCACTCTGCTTCTCGCCTCCCTTTTTATTTTTGGATTATTCAACTTCGACTTATTTCCTGACAGGACAAAGTTTAAAAGTCTGGGGGCTTTCGGTTTTTATTCCAACACCAGATTCTATGTCTATGACGATGACATCGTCCGAGCATACACCTTTGACGAATATTATTCTGACGAATACTGGGATTTTCTCATTCCCCAGTGGGGTGAAAAACACACCTACCGCCACAATTCCAACGCAAATCTTGTATATCTCGGCTACAAATCCTTTTTCGATATGCACAAGCTGAAATTTTCACATCTGCGCAGTATTGACAGAAGTGACCTTAACTACACCTATTCCGATGTTTTTGAGCGTATCTATAAAATCAAATCTGCAGATGAAATCGCTTCGATTTCATCCGGGAATACTCATATAACAGACAAAGCCGAAATTGCAAGGCTTTACGATATAATTTCCTACAGCAAGTGGATGACATATGTGGATAAATACAACAACCGCCAGTATTCATACAATAGCATTTCATTCACATTGGCAAACGGCGAAACCATTGATATTCTCAATTATGACCACCGAGAAAGGACATTCTTCGCTGATATTTATGCTTCAAGCTCTATGCTGTCGGACGAAGATGCAGAAATTATTGAAGCACTTTTCAATATAGAAACCTATTGGAAATACCAAAAGGAGGTTTAGATTATGTTTAAATACATCACCAGAAATTTTGTTACCAAACTGCTGATTATTTTCGGTCTGATTACTGTTTTATATATCATTCTCTATGGCATAGGCGTCAATACCAATGATGTAATTGTAACAACAGTCTATATCCCCAATGACACCAATGAGCACATCCCTATGAATGGCCGCATTGCCGTATACGAGTTTGAAGGCTACGAAAAGGGGCTTGGTCTGAAATATCTCTCGATGTTTGAGCATGACGGCACAAAGTTTTACACCGAGCGAAAAGGCAGCTTCCCGGTCAATATCATAAGCCGAAAAAGCCTTTTTGAGTACAGACTTTATGAATTTTCCCATTTTATCGCAGGCGAAACCTCAGAATATGACCCTTCGCTTTATGATTTTTCGCCATATAATTACGGTGATATACTTAGCTTATGGGGCGTTTCATCGGCTGACGATATAAAGTCGATAGAGCATCATCTGCTCAACTACAAAAAACATCTTATCGACGACAGGCAGGAAATTGCCGATTTTTATAATATCATAACCAACATCACAGTCGATAAGCCTGTTGAGCCTTTCAAGGGTGGCATTAACATAATTATCAATCTCAATGACGGCAGGCAGATTGACGGTCTGCATTACTCACGCACAACAGATACTTTCGCCATAGGAGGCGGCGAAACAAGGCTTACATGCCATTTCACCGACACTCAGGCAGCTCAGTTTAAGGCTATATTTTATAAATAAGGAGGGAATATAATGAAGCGCGTTTTCAGTTTTGTTATTATCATAATCATGCTCGCAGGGCTGATTTTCATGCGGAATTATAATATTGAGTACATGAACGAGCTTATACGAAACAATATTCAAAGACCTATCGCAGGTGTTGATGCGCGCTATCTGTTTTCCGTCAGATTGGGCGACCGTATTGCCGAGTACAACTGGTCGCAGGATTTCCCCGACTTTGACCCTCTTGAGTACAACATTCCTGTCGAAGGCAATGAAAATATCTTCCGTTCACCGAAAAATGATGATCTGTTTCGTCTTGTTTACCGTGACGGCTACAAAAGCTACGGACTTGAATTTCTCAGCTTCTTTTCCGCCACCGGCGAAAAACTGGAAAACATCAGAAAGAGCTATGCCGAAGACCCTTCCGGCTTTTCATACGACCCTGACAAGGTTGATTTGTCCCCTTATGAATATGCTGATATACTTAGGCTTATCTACAATGTTCATTCGGCAGAAGATATAGTCAGCTTCGGTATTTCCTCGGTGTACAACAAGCGTTCTTCCTTCTATGAAACGGCAGACAGAAACGATATAAATACATTTTACAATGCTGTCATCTCTATGAAAACAGAGGATAACGATATAAATTACGGCAGCTCCGGCAAGCATTATGTCACCTTTACCCTTAAAAACGGGCTTATTATAGATGACCTTAGCTATTCAACTCGTGACAACATATTTTTTCAGCGATATGGCGCGGTTTATTCTGAGACTGACCAGAAGCTGAACCTGCTTATGGACAGGCTTCTCGAATCGGCATCGTCTGTGCATATTGAAAATAAAAAGGCGGTGGAATAATGGCCAAATATATCACTAAACGGGCGGTATACTCAATAATTATCGTTCTTATTCTTGGTTTTATCGTATATATGCTTACTCTCAGCGCATACGGCTTTGAAGATAGTATATACCTGCGAAGCTGGCGGGTGCAATGGGATGATACCGATTATTTTTATAAGCCAGACTATGAAAGCCGCTGTTTTTCACCTGTTTATTTTATTCCTGTGCAGGTTGAATACGCTGTCCCGCAGGGGTATATCATGGACGCTGTAAAAATAACCTTCGATGACACAAGTCCCAAATTTTACGCTTCTCCTTTTTCCCGTAAGTACATAATTGCGCGGAGCGGCACTTCAAAAATGCTTTTCACACTTTATAAAACAGAAAAGGCGGTGGAATAATGGCCAAATATATCACCAAACGGGCGGTATACTATATCACAATCTTTGTTTTGCTTACCCTTGCGCTTTTTGTCATTCTTCGCCCTGACACGCTGATGTCCGACAGGGAAATGTTCAAGTTTTTCGCTTCACCTCTCGTTGTTGCTCTGTATGACTACACATATCCCATTGAAATCAACGGGCTGAATGCCGTTTATGCCTTTGACGAATACTACTCTGACGGATATTGGAGTTATTTTAAGCCAATTCCTTATGCAAAGCATATTTACGCACAAAACTCTGCAGATAATATTGCACATCTTGGCTACAAATCGCTTTTTGATATACACACGCTGAAGTTTTCCCACTTTGAAAATCCCGACGGAAGCGAGCTTCGCTATACATACAGCAAGGTATTTGAGCTTATTTATAAAATAAATGATCATACCGACATTGAAAGCATTGAAATGAACGGCATTTCAATAAGGGCAGAGAATGATATCGAGCGGATTTACGATGCGATTTCCAATGAGGAATGGATAATTGATGCCCGCAGTCGGCGAACAGAATATGACACTTTACCTTTGAGTTTCGGGCTTAAAAATGGCGAAACAATAGATATTTTAGGATATAATCATCAATACGGCAAGCTTATGGCGGCCGACAACCGCTCGGTATTCAATCTCACGAAAGATACCTCGGCGCTTTTTGCCGAATTATTTGAGATAAAATGAGGTACATTATGACGAAGTATATCGGAAAGAAAATTATAGTTTCCCTTGCGGTTTTGCTTGCAGCAGGGTTTGTTCTGTATTTTCTGGCATTCAGGTTTCCCACCGAGCCAGGCGGTATTATTCTTCCTGACAAAGGTACAGGGGTGCTGTACGGAGACGATATGTATATTTACAGGTCGGATGACGATGGCAAATACTTTTCTTTGCAATATTTTATTCCTGTTGAAGTTGCCAGTCTTAGCGGAAACCATATTCTATATCTGACCCCACAGCTTTCCGAAGACGATTTTAACGGCAAATATTACATCTCGCCCTTTACCCGTCATCACATATTATATCGCGATGGCAAGGGCGGCAGCAGGCTTCTGACACTACACTCAATTGAGTCAATTTCTTAGCTTCCATATAAAATTTAAAAAGAAAAAGCGGTCTTGTGCTCTGAAGACCGCTTTTTTATGTTTACTTAAAACTATTAAATTGTGCGGTTGGTGAGGAAAGATTCTTCACGAGCGACGGGGACCCCGACGAGCCTGCTCGTTGGGGTGAATATCAGGATGACAAGTCTTCTTGCCTCCCTCTGAGGAGGGAGGTGGCTTGCGTCAGCATGACGGAGGGAGAGACCCCTATCAAATGTGATTCATCACACCACAGTTTTTCACTTTTCACTCTTACTTTCCCTGCGGACCGTCGAGGACGCCGGTCCCTACATTGATTTTGCCAAGTTGAAAAGTTGGTTTACTCCAGAATATTGGATGTAATCATATCCACGCCCCATTCGATAAGCTTTTCTGCCATTTCCTTATCGTCTACTGTCCAGCAGTTTACCGTGACGCCCTTTGCGTGAAGCTTTTCAATAAGTTCACGGCTCAGAAGCTTATAATGAGCATCGATGTCCAGCTTGTGCTCAAGGATATTATTTATCGCCGCTTCGTCGATTTCCTTATAAGTCAGCCACTGAATGCTCTGTTCCGGCAACATTTTGCGAAGTACGGCGCAGTTGTTAAAATCAAATGAAATGAATGTGACATTTTCAAGATAATTTTCACCCTTGATAATATCGACTATCTTTGCAATATCCTCGTCTGCGAAAGGATTTTTCAGCTCTAAAACTGCGATTTTCTCGTATTTTTTGCAGATTCTGATATAGTCGATGAGAAGCGGAATGCGGATGTCCTGACGGTTAAGGCTGCCGTCCTTGTCGGGAAGGACAAGGTCGCGCACGGCATCGTAAGGACTTTCCTCGATGTTGATATTGACTCTGCCATCAGTTACACGCTCGGTGGTTTCATCATGGATTATGATAAACTGACCGTCAAGAGTCTTGTGGACATCGGTTTCAATCCCCCAGTAACTGCGGTTGCCTGCCGCAACAAAGGCAGGATTTGTATTTTCACGCTCAATACCGCTTAAACCGCGGTGAGCCACCATTTTAACATTGCCGTCAATTTTTATAGTGTTCATAAAGGCTTCTCCTTTGTTTTGATAGGTATATTATATAATATTTGCAAGGGTTGTGCAAGGACGGATTTATTAGACGCCTACGGCTACACCCCTCCACCGTTGTTCCAACGGTCCCCCTCCCCTTAACAATGGGAGGCTGAATAAGCTGAAAAAAGCTCCCTCAATGGGAGCTTTATCAATACTAATAAATTGGCATTGTCCAGCCGTTTGTGGCGAGGACATAGATTATGTAAATAACATAAGGTGTGAACACGATGGAAAGGTTTCTCAGCGTGCTTTTCTGCCCCTTTGTGAGATAATCAGGCATAAAGAAGATGAGGGCAAGCCCAACGATAATTGTGGAAATTGCAAACGAGAATGTGATGCCGCTATGGAAAAACATCGCGATCGATTCGCGCATAATTTCGGCTGAAGTCATATATAGCCTCCTTGGATTTTTATGTTATGACCGCAGGGCGGCCAGATAGTCTATATATTATAATAACTCATTTTCGTCTGAATATCAAGTGTATTTTGTAAATTATCCTGTTACTTTGGTCTTTTTTGCCCCATTATACTGGGAAAGCAGCCAGTACATAGCCTGCTCCATATCAATTTCGTGCCCTCCATCGAAAATGTCGAGGAAAACTCTCGATTCCGGATACTTTTTCATTATGGCATCAAACAATTCAAGGCTCTGGCAGACAGGCACGACAGGGTCATATTTGCCGTGGAAAACCTTGATATTTGCCTTGGCAATGTTGTCGATATAGCTCATCGGCGAGCGGTCTGCCATTTCTTCCACGCTTACACAGCAGGCGCGGAGGTTATCGGCATAGTCAGGATTCTGCACAGTCCATTTTTCAAGGTCGGTTATCGGCACATAAGAGCCAATCGCCTTGAAATACTCAGGGATGAAGCCTGCCATCATAAGCGCCATGTGTCCGCCGCCCGAAAGACCGAGCAGGAAAATATTGTCCTTGTCCACCTCGCTGATAACTGCATCGATGGCATCCTTGACATCCTGCCTTGCAAGGCGGGAGCCGCAGGCCTGTGTGCATTTCGGATTGCTCATAAGATTCGGTCCGCGAAATTCAGGGAGAAGCAGATTAAAATCATACTTTTCGGCATAAGGGAGCATATTTTCAATCTGATTGAAACGGTCATAGCTCCATGTGTGAAGCCCCACAAGGAGCGGACGGTTTGCATTCGGGGATTTATAGAATAATGACGGCTGCATTGTGCCATCAAGTGTGGATTTCACAAGTATTTCTGTCTGTTTCATAATTGCTCCTTTGGATATTCGTGGTGCGCTGGATAGAGATGCTGATGACTTTGCAGGAGGGCACGGAAACCCTCCCTATAAACTGATTTTATGCTCATATTTTATTTCTGCTAAAAGAATGTAGGAACTGTTATTCCAAGATCATTTTCCTTTGACGGATAAACCGAGCGCGATGTTCCCACATATTTCACCCATCTTGCGTTATAAGGTTCGCCCAGCGCTCGAATTTCTTCTTCAATTTCAGCCGTCAGTTCAGGATAGATGCCGACCTCGAGAGTGAACGGGAACACGATTTCTGCATATACCATTTTTACCTTGGGATTGGTAAATCTTCCCTCTGTAGGATGGGTTCTGAAATACCACTCTACCTCTGTCATTTTGTTATAGTGCATAGTAATCGGCGCAATAATTCCTATAATTATCAGCATAACAAAAAGAAAAGTAAGGGTTTTATTTTTGATAAATCTCATTATGCAGTTCTCCTCTACAATGAATCGATGAGCTGCTGGACCTCATTGAAAAATCTTGAAAGATGGAAGCCGTCGCACACGGCGTGGTGGATATTCACGCTCAGTGGCATAATAAATCTTCCGTCCTTCTGCTCATATTTGCCCCATGTCACAATAGGTGCGATAAACTTGCCTTCGTCAAAAACATGGACATCAAAGTGTCTGTAATTCACCCACGGCAGACAGGACACATCAAAGGCATTAGGCACGCTTTTTTGAAGTCCACGGGCATCTTTGTATTTTTCCCGGTCGTCTATATACAGGCTGTGGAATTCTTCGAGGTTTTCTCTGTATTCTGTCGAATATTTGGTGAAAGTTTCATCCGATTTATTGAAATTTGCATAGGACGGGAAGATATAATCCCACTTTACAAGGACATCATCCTTCCAGCCATATTTGAATTCATCGTGGGAATTTGCCACTTTAGATACAGCCCATATCATGGCAGGATAAAATCTGAGACCATTTTTATGGACGTAATCAAGAAGATGCGTAACGTCGATATCGACAGTAAGGCTCATAACCACCCTCAGCTTGCCGATATAGAAGTTGAAAAGACTGGCGCGAGACCAGTTTTCTATGTCAACTACCGTGTAATTCATAGTTTTACCCTATTTCTTCATCAGGTCTGCATTGATGACAGCGCGGACTGTCTTTACAGGGTTTACAATCTGACAGATGACAAGGTCGCACTTGAGGCTCATAAGCATACCTGCTTCTTCGTCGCCCCATCCACCCTTTACTAACAGCTTGTGCATATCACGCACCGCAAGGTCGGCCGCCTTGTCGAGAGTTTCAGCAGATGCAACCACCATCACCTTGTTGTCGACATGGATGATAGGATTTTCGATTTTTTCGCCCTTGATAACTGTGAATTTCGCTGTGACTTCGCCGCCGGCTTCAACACCATAGCCCACAACTTCGCCGTCACCCATTACGATGTGAAGGTCACCTGTTGCGAAAAGTGCACCGTCGACAGCTACAGGGAAGTATAATTTTGCACCTTCCTTGACCTGTGTGCAGTCCATATTGCCGCCGTGGGAGCCTGCGCTGACTGTGAGGACGCCTTCGCCCTCTGGCGCAACACCGATAACACCAATCATAGGATTGAGCTCAAGCTTTCTGCCATGGAAATGGCAATAGCCGTCCTTTATATCGAAAACTCCTGCAGAGAATTTCTTATCAACATGGGCAAAGCCGCCTGAGCCGAAGGCTGTGCCTACGATTCCGTAGTCATTTGTCTTGATTTTCACTATTTCAACGCAGAGAATGTCGCCTTCTTCTGCGCCTTCGATATAGACAGGGCCTGTTGCAGGGTTGTGCATAAAAGGCTTATCCTGATGGACAGAGCCATCATAATGAATTGTGCTGTCAAAGCAGTCGCTTGTTTCAAAAACTACTGTGTCGCCGTCCTTGCAGTAAAATGCAGGGGCATTATTTTTATCCAGAATATCAACTTTCTTATCGGCTGTAACGCGCATAGGGGTACCTCCTGTGTGGTTATTATTGTTTTATAATATTATACTATAAATGAGGTTGATGAACAAGAGTGATTGTGGAAAATATTATAAATTAAAGCAGAATGATGGAAAATTCATTGTAGGGGAGGCGTTCCGCCTCCCGCGGGCGGGAGAACCCCGCCCCTACAGGATTGTGCTATTGGAGTGGAGATTCTTCACTTTGTTCAGAATGACAGGAAATCCAATGCAGGGGCGGAGTTTGTGCGTTTGCGGGACGTTGACAAGCACCGTCCCCTACGGGCTTGTGCAGTAAAAAAGGCACCCTTACGGATGCCTTTATATCTATTTTAGCAACAGCAAAAGCGCAGCTGCGGCTGCACCGCCATCTTCACCGACATATTCGCCGATACGCTCACGGCTCCAGCCATAACCCTTATAGATATCGCCGTTTTTATATTCGCCCACAATGCTTCTGCCCCAGCCATAGCCTTCGTAGACTGTGCCATTTGAAAATGAGCCGACAAAAGTCTTGCCCCAGCCGTAACCGGAATACACATCACCGCTGACAGTATATGAGCCTATGCACGATTTGCCCCAGCCATAGCCTTTATAAATATCGCCGCTGCCGCACATTCCCACATGACTTCTGCCCCAGCCGTAACCTGTATAGATATCTGTCATAAAATCACCTACTTTACAGCAGCTTTAATTTTCTCCGCAACAGCCATTTCAGCCTTGACAACGCTGCCATCAGCCTCCATAACGATTTCGCATACGAGAGCAACAAGCTCCTTGTATGCATCAGCAAGCTTTTCATTGATATTCTTCATGAGTGTGAAGCCATTTGCAGAACCTTCATCAAACATTGTTTCAAGATTGTCTTCGCAATTTTCATAGATGTCCTCAAGCTGGCTTGGAGTACATTCAAAGCCAAACATATCCTCCATAAACTGAGCTTCACCGCCTGAGAATCTGCCGTCGGATGAGATAAGGCGGATAGCAATGCTTACAAGCTCATTTGTATAATAGACATCCATTTCGCCGAAAGCTTCCTTGTCCCAGAGGTGCGCTTCTTCAAGAGAATCACAGCCTGTCATGAAACGTTCAAACTTAAACTTGAATTCTTCCGAATAATTCTTCATTTTTTCCATTTTAGTTCCCCTTTCCCAATGCTCTGGAAATAACACCCTTGAGCGGTGTCTGCTGATAATGCTGCATTTCGTTATTCTGGAATGCCAGCACAACCATTTCGATATCGTTGTTTGAAATTATTCCGTGCTCATCGCACATTACGAGATTATAGAACTTGTTGTTGATGTAATATGCATCAAGCTCCTTGTATGTGCCCTTTGGCACACCAGGGAATCCGTCAACCTTGCTCTGATAAAGGTCTCCCAGACCGAGTACATGGCCGAATTCGTGCTTTGCAACGCTTGTTATCTCGTCAAAATCATCAAATCTGCCGTTGTCGCTCTGGATGAGCACCATTTTGCGAGAGCGTACAGTCCATTTTCTTATGCCGATGCCTGCAACCGAGCGCTTGTGCTTTATGACAGACTGCACTCGCTCCTTGCGCTGACCGCCCATTAAATCGGCAACTTTCGATGCCATATCGCTGACATCATTTGTTACTGGCATTATGTAAATCTTGTCAAAAAGACGGTCCTCCGTGGAGATATTCACCTTTACTTTAAGTTTCTGACCGCCAAAGACGATATAATCCCCTTCCCACGCCTTGATACCGCGGATTACAGCATCATAGAAGCCTGCTTCGTCAGGAAGCTGAGTTTCTGTCGGCACAAACTCAAGATTTGCACCGATGTTGAGAATATTTTCGCCATTTATGTAGTCGAGCTTGACATCGATAGGAGTCAGCTTGCTGACGCGGTTGATTTTTATAGGCTTGCCGTCAAAGCCGACGAGCGGCATAGGTGGAATGGTCTTGAGTTTGCGGGCAAATGCGGAATTATAGCGTGTTTTGCAATAGTCATCAAGGAACTTTCTTCCTCTTTTAATGCCCTTTCTTTCGGCTGTCCAGATATATCCGAGACCTTTATCGATGCGGTCAGGCGTATCAAGGCCTTCTCTGCCGCTGACAAGAAGCACACCATAGACATACATTGCGGCAGGATAATGGGCAAGAGCCGCCCATTTGATCTTTCTGAAACCTTCTGTCTTCTGTTCATCGTCTGCATCTTCGGCAAAATAAAGGTCTATACCCTCTTTATAGCTGAGTTTTGCCTTTTCCAGCAATTCCAGTTTATTTTCCATAGTTACACCTTACTATTATATACCTTTTAAAGAATCAGGTATGAGTTTGTCTGCTTCGTATTCCATTTTATCGACAAATTCCAGATAAACCGAGCTGAGCTTTTCCTTTACGGCAACCTGCTTATCCAGCGGTACACCTATGAAAACTATCTTGTTGTAGCCGGCAGCTTTCAGCTTATCCAGATCAAGCTTTTCGCTGTAATCAAGAGTAAGATTACCCTTTGACTTATAGAGCATATCGTAATCCGAAAGCTTCGTGTCATTGAGTAGCAGCATTTTATAATTTCCTGTGTATTCAAGGTCAAAATCTTCCATTTCTGTGCCATCAAAGGCGGCTACTGCATAATTATCACTTGTAAGTTTGCCCTTTATGCCGCTGATTTTATTGCCTGACGCAATGATATATTTAAGCCCATTCAGCCCCTCAAGGCTGATATTCCCTTCAATCATATTGCGCGATATATCAAGCCCTTCAAGGCTTTTCAGATTGCTGAGCCAGGAAATATCGACAATTTTATTGTCGGCAAGGCTGAGATAATCAATATTACTGCCCTTTTCAAGACAGCTTGCATCCTCGATATCATTTCCTGCAAGGCATACCTGTATGAGTTTTTCAGCCGACTTTTCAAGAAGAGAAATATCACTGATTTTGTTATTGTTGAGTGCGACATTAAAGAGCTGTGTTGCATTGACAAGGCCATCGATATTTTCTATCTGGTTGTCATTTGCCATAATTCCCATAAGATAAATGCTTTTCTCAAGCCCATTCAGATTTTTAAGCTTGTTTCCACTCACATACACATTATTAAGACTGAGATTTCCAAGTGGCTCAAGTGTTTCAATACCATTGTTATCAAGAACGATATTCATCAGCTCCTTGCATTCCGCAAGAGGGGAAATGTCGGTTATCTTACAGTTGCTTGCCTCGAAGTTTCCAAGCTTAGTGAAGGATTTCAGAATGGAAATATCACTTACATCTGTATTATTGATAATAAGAGTCGATAGTTTCTCCTGACCTTTTATAAGGTCGAGCGAATCGAGCTGACAACCTGAAAGCTCAATTCTGTTAAGGCTGTTGCCCGTGAAATCCAGCGAGGAAAGCTGTTCCTTTGTCAGGTTGCAGTCTCTGAAAGAGATTGCGTAGGCATTTTCTCCTGTAATTTTACCGATGTGGACGGCATTTATTTTGCATTGTTCAAAGTCTATGCTGCGCAATTCCTTCATCGTCGCGATTTTATTCAAATCTTCGGTGGAGATGTCCTTTTTATAGAAGTAAACACTTCTTTCGTCCTTTTTGAAGGTTTCTCCCGCGATTTCAATACTGCTCAGCTTACTTACGACAAATGAGCAGACAATCACCGCGAGGATAATACCGAGAATCGCCATGCCTATCTTTTTAACATTTCCCGGCTTTTTAGGTTTCTTTGGCTTTGGTGGTTTCGGAATTTCTACCTTTTTGATTTCGGTCTTTGCTTCCTGCCCCTGTGGAGCGATATATCTCTTTATCTCATCGGTCATCTTTTTCAGCGACTTATCGTAATTTTCAAAGGCAGGATAGCGCTGAACATTGGTGAGATAAAAGCTGAACTCATCGTTGAGAAGACAGTCATCCAACATAAGCGGAATGATAATCTTATTGCCATTTATAGCTCTGTCAAGCTCACGGGAAACCCATTTTGAGTTTTGGGTATTTTTTGTAAATACAAGGAGGAACACTTTTGCACCGTCAATTGCAGGCGGAATTTCTGCCGCATAGCTTGCGCCGCCCGTAATGCTGTCGGGCGCCATCCATACAGAAAGACCTTCGCTTTCAAGATGGTCGCGCACAGCGCGGGCTTTTTCAATATCCTCTGATTTATAGCTTATAAATATATCTTTCATGGAGTGACCTCCTTAATTTCCCTTGCCGAGGGCTTTGGACGGCTTATGTCCCTGCTCGTCCTCAAAATAATACTGCATCTCATTTTCAGCCAGCGCAAGGACTATCATTTCGATGTCGTTATTGGAAATTGCGCCACGGCCGTTGCTCATAATCAGGTTATATCTGCCGTTTTCTATGTAATACGGGTCAAGCTCAGGATATGTGCCTTTCGGAACATTACTTATATATCCAAGACCGAGAATCGTACCGAATTCATAGCGCACAGATCTTGTTATTGTATCATAATTGTCAAAGCGGCCTGTAGGATTGTCTAAAAAGATATTCTTGCCGCTGCGCATCGACCATTTGCTCATGCCAAATGTAGTGAATGATGAGCTTGTATTCGCCATATCGGAAAGCTTGTTCTGCCATTCGTGGCCTCTTGCTGCAGCTATTTTGATAGCGCCCTTCATTGCATTGTTCTTCATGGAGCTTATGTTTATATGTCCCAAGATTGCAAAATCGCTGAAGTGGACATTTACAATGACCATAAGTTCCTGTCCGCCGAATACTGTGTATACGCCTTCCCACGCTCTGAATCCGTTTTCAATGGCGATTTTGAGATGTTCTCTGTCGACAGCCTCGTCATCTGTAATCAAAATATTTGCTTTTACGTCGATGAAAAGCACATTCTGATTGTCCTGAAACACAAGCTCTGCCTGCACAGGCATAAGTTTACCTTTATACTTGATTTTTATAGGCCAGTTATTGAAATCACGCAGTGGTGCAGGAGCCTGCTTCTGTATTTTTGAACCTACATTTTTTTCGTACAGAAGTTTACAATATTTATCCATTGCAGCACGGGCACCCTTGTGACCAAGATAGGCTGCTCTGTCGATATAGAACATTCCGCGCTCTTTTGAGTCGATATCCTTGAGTCTTATCTTGCCGTTGACAAGACGGGCACCGAAGCGGAAACAGCCCTCAGGGTCGCCCTTTCTTGCCGCCCATTCGAGAAGCTCGAAAGCGCGGTTTTTATCCTCAATAGTCGCCTCAGGATTGTCATAAAGTCTTGTGCTTTCCTCAACGGCATAGCGAAGCTTTTCGCCTTCACTTTTAAATCTCATACCCGGAAAATCAGGCTCGGATTTTGCCGGAGGCTTTGGCTGGGCTGTCTTTGGAACGATTTTCTTTTCCTCAGGCTTATTCACAGTAATGCCCGGAGTTGCCAGTATTTTGCGTGTCATCTCCATAAGCTGACCCGGCATATCTTCGTATGCAGGATAGCACTGTACATTTGTAAGATAGAACTTGAAATCCTTATTGAGTTCGCACTTTTTGATCATAAACGGCATGATGACCTTATCATCATTTATAGCCTGATCGAGCTCACGAGGCACCCATCTGGATTTTTGAGCAGCCTCAGAAAGAATGAGCACAAACACCTTGCAGTTTTCGATGGCAACAGGAATAGACGATGCGTAATTTTCACCGCCGCCTATATCTTCAGGCGCCATCCATACGGAAAGGCCACACTTGATAAGGTAATCACGCACCCATTTTGCAATATTATATTCATCAGATTTATAGCTTATAAAAATGTCCTTCATGGAGCTTCCCCCTTAATTTCCACGTCCCAATGCCTTTGAAACGTTTTCACCACAGTATTCCTGCAGTTTATCCTCCGAAAGAGCAAGCAGCACCATTTCTATATCATTATTGCTGATAATGCCGTCCTTGCCGCACATCACGAGGTCATATACCCCGTCATCAATGTAATATGGATCGAGGTCCATGTATGTGCCTTTCGGAATATTTTTTATATCACCAAGTCCGAGAATGTGACCAAACTCATACTTGATGGCTTTCATAATTGTTTCGTTATCGAAGATATCGCTCGTGGAATTATCGAGATAAATCGTCTTTCCTCCGCTGAGCGACCATTTTTTCTTATTGAATATCGTCACCGAGTGGCGTCCTTCTGCCCTTGCCTGCGCGAGAGTTTCTGTAAGGTCTGTGACCAACGGAAGAAGTTTCATTTTTTGACCATAGGCAAGCATAGGTCTGATGCAGACAGAAGTTTTTTCATCCTCTGTAAACTCCACATCGACATGCACAAGCAATGTCTGATTTCCGAAAACAGAACATGCCATTTCCCACTGCTGGAAACCGGCTGTCACAACAGCGCGGAATTCTTTTTCATCTTCCGAATTCTTTTCAACAGCAGACACATTCACTCTGACTTTCAGGCGGAGAATATTTATACTGCCGTTAAATTCAAGCTGCGCTGAAACAGGCATATCTTTTCTGGTATGCTTAAGCGAAATACGCCAGTTGTCATTGTCTCGCAAAGGCGCAGGCGCCGGCATTGGCTTGTCAAAAACAAACTGTTTGAGGTATTCTATTTCACAGTTATTATCGAGACATTTTCTCGCCTTTTCATGGCCTTCAAGTGCGGCTTCATAGAGATATTTTCGTCCCATATACTTGAAACTGCCGCCGCGAGTTGGCACAAGACCGTCGACCATCAGCTTGCCGTAAAGAAACATGGCTTCAGGGTCGTCCTTGCCTGCCGCCCATCTTATCAGCCTGAAGGCATTGGTTTTATCCTTCATAGATGTGGCAGGATTTTTCATATCCACCTTATTAAAGTTTTCGATGCAGTATTCTATCTGCTCTTTTTCACCTATAATACCGAGGGCATAAAAATCCGGACCTGTATCTGGAAGCATAGTCTTATTTTTTCTCGCATTATCCAGAATCTTCTTTGCCACAGGATGAAGTCTGCGTATGCCCGGCTGCATAGATATCATCACCTGCAGCCTGTTGAGCGCTGCTCTCATATCTTCATAAGCGTGAATGATATTGATGCCTTGCAACATAAAAGCGAATTCATCATTAAGCTTACACTCTTCCACCATAAATGGTACGATGACCTTTTCTTCTTCAATAGCTCTTTTCAGCTCGCGTAAAACCCATTTTAAAGTCTGAACTTTTTCTGTCAGGATAAGCACGAAAACCTTGCAGTTTTCAATACCTATCGGAATGGCTTGGGCATAATTGCTGCTGCCCGGAATATCTTCAGGCGCCATCCATACCTTGAAAGCAAGATTTTCAAGATAGACTCTAACACTTCTTGCCACATCATAATCTTCTGATTTATAGCTTATGAAAACATCTTTTATGTCGATAAAAGATACGTCTTTTTCCATCTTATCTCGCACCTACATTACTATCCTTACGCTTTGTTGCATCATCGAGCTTTTCAAAGTCAACAAGATCGTGGTGCATTTTACCAAGGTCATTACGGCTCTTTTTGTCCTGTGAGCCAGAGAATACATAGCCTTCTGAGCGCATATAGACATTCCATCTCATATGCTCGAGAGCCTCAAGATTGTCACGCTCTTCCTTCGTAAGCTCTTCTGTCTTCTTTTCCATACCGGCTATGCCGCAGGCCTTTCTCGCCTTGAAGTGGATAGCTGTTGCGATGGATGAGCGGTAATTATATTCATAATCCCAGAAATCCTGCTCTGCGCCCCATTTGAGGTGACGTTCAAGAGCATCTCTTTCAAGCTCGGAGTCAACGATGACCTTTTCGGAGTAAATGGACTCAAGGTCGCCGATAAAGTCGATATTATAGCTCTGTCCGCGGTAATTCTTTATGCCTGTGAGAGCACGCTTCTTTTCGCTGTCAAAAACGATAGTCTGGATAACAGGCTTTGCACCGTTGCGCTCAAAAAGCATACGGAGATATGCCGCAGTTTCAATATTTGTTTCGTCATTGCCGAGGGAAACGATTACATAAGTTGCATCGTTTATTGCAGAAATTCTATCGGCAAACTTCTTTGTGCCGATGTCAACGCCAGAATTGATATTGATGGAGTAACAGCCTTCGCCCTTGACATAGACGCCGTTGTACTTTTCGCTCATCATTTCAGGGCAGTCGACGCAAAGTTTGTCATAAGCCAACTCATCCTTGTCGAAGCCGTTGATTTCGATCTGATAGCCGTACATCTGTCCATACCAGGCAAGAGACTTGACCATACCCATACCGTAAGCGCCCAAACCGACGATAACGGCTGTGATCTTCTTTTCGCCGTTTTCCTTGAGGATAGCCGATTCAAAAAGCTTCGGACCTTCTTCGTAAAGAATACGATTGATGACCGAGCGAACACTGTCGATTCTTCTGACCTTCATCTTGCCCTTATTCACCGCTGCAAGCTGAAGTTCACCCGAAATACCTGTTGTGAACACATAAAGATGTGTATTTTCTTCTGTTTTATATTTTTCAATGAGTTCAAGGGCAGCCGAGATATTTTCAGATTCATCATCGTTGATTGCAAAGAAATGAAGCTGCTTTTCGCTGTTTCTGAACTTGTATTTAAGGAAAGAAAGTGTGAAATTGACAAATTCGATGTTTTTCTTGAAGCAGATCGCCTCGATATCGTCGGCAAGCTCCCTGAGCTTGGAATCGGTTTCATCGTCAACCGAGCAGAAAACCACTGCTCTTTCCTTGCTGTTTTCCATAAGGTCCTTTGCCAGAGCGAAAGAGCGCTCGGAAAGGCAGGAAAATACGTAAATATCCTTGGAGCGGCTCGCCATAAAATGTCTGTATGCCGCAAGATTTTTAAAGAATGACAGCACGATGCTGAATGTGAGAGCAGGTGCCACTACATAGAGCACAGATGCCAGCACTGTATAAAGCCAGCCCGACTGTATACTTGCCTTGATGATTTCCATTTCGCCGTCGACGAGGAAGATTTTTACTGTGCCATAAAACGACATCAGCAAAGTCTTGACCCATTTCAGCATTTCACCGGCAAATTCTTCAAGATAAACCGGTATTGTAAGGCAGAAAATTGCCACAAATACGCTTCCAAAAAGCACGTTGAACGGCTTGAGAATCTTACTTTTGCTCTTTCTCAGGCGATATGCCGCAAAAATGCCCAATGCGAGCACTGCGACAGCTGCTAAAAACGCTATCTTCCATTCCATAATTTTTCCTCCCGATATATTTTATCCGCACACGCGGTTATTTTCATATCTGATGCATAAGTTCCATCATTTTTTCCATGACGTCTGCGTATTCTTTTAGTTCTTTAATAATCCCTGTTACAGGTTTCTCCATATTTCCCATGATTTCTTTTATTTTACAGAGAATTTTTGCTATTTTTTCTGCTTCGGGATTACCGATTTCATCCTGTATTTTATATGTGAGCTCAGACAGTCTGTATGTATCGCCATAAATATTGTCGGCGCACTTATACATTTTTTCACTATTTTCCCTGATACGTGCAATATCTTCTTTTGTTACTCCGTGATTCATATTGTCACCTATATCTTTTTGATAAGCTTTTCGCGTTTTTCCACAAGTTTTTCAATCTCAATCATTATCCGTTCTGCATTTTCATGAATAATCTGCGCATCTGCATGCGCTTCAGGACTATCCAGAAAATAAGCATATTCATCTAAAAAATAGAGCAGTTCATCAATATTTGACTCCATATTGGAGATATAACGGCCAAGCTGGTCTATCATCATATATAATTCTTCGTTCATTGCCGTTCTCCTTCCAATGATTTTGTAAGCAGGCGCGGAAAACCCACGCCTGCTTATATTTAGTCCAATTCAAACTTTACTTTCTTTTTGAAAGCAGGACAGAAAATATTTCCGGAAATAATGTCTTCCAGCATATCTTTCGGACATTCTTCACTTCTTTCACCATTATTATAGAATTTGCACAACTCGCACTGACATTCTGCTATGGTGATATCGCCTTCATTATATGTGAACTTATCCATACTATCTCCTGCCTCTCATCTTTGCTCTGATAATCCTTCTGCCTTCTTCATCACGGGTTACATTTGTGATTATCAAAATCTGATCTTTATCAAAAAGCACTTCTTTTTCGTAATGCCCTGCGGCACTTACATCACCAACATAAGCCCCTGCTGCTCCCTTTGGTACCTCAATTTCAAAGAGAATCTTCTTTTTGAAAGCCGAACTGCGTACAAGACTGGTGCTCATAAATCCATCATCTGTTATTGTGCGCCCCACGAGTAAAGCATCTGGCAAAACACGTGCAACCCCCAGAGCTGCTTCAGAAGCACCTCTGTATACAACACAGTCGGCAGGTATTTCCGCCCGGCCTAAAGCTTTATGGATATTTCGTGCATTTTCAAGATTTCCTGGAGCAAATTCTTTGCTTTTGCCTCGGAGAACATTATTTATATTCTCATAAACTTTTTCTCCCGCACTATTGCAAATTTTTTCTGTTGTATACTCATAAATCGAGTGTTTTTCTTCAGCTGAAAGTTCATTTGCCCATTCTTTTCCGCAATTACATACCGCTGTTTCAGCAGATATTTCCGTATCTGTGCCGGAAGAAGAGCCTGGTGCGCCATCTGAACCGCCCGAAGACGGACCATTCTTGCTGCCAGCTCCTCCAGATGCTCCTGCCGCAATGCCTGCTACAGCACCACCGGCTCCGGCGGAGCCACCTATTTTCCCGTTTCTGCTATCTTGTCATCGTCAACGATGTCCTGATATACATCTGCGATATCTTCGAGGGCATCAGAAATGCCGTTGATAGGCTCTGTTGCATTCTTGATTTCCTTGTCAATAGCCTGAATTACACCTTCAAGACTATTTACATGAGGTCCGAGTGTGTTAGGATTATCGTCGATAACTGTCTGGAGAGCGCCTGTAAGCTCTGTAATCTTTTCGCCTGCCGAAACGATAGCCGCCGCCATAGTCTTTATAGCGAGAATACCTTCTTCACTTGCTGCATATTTTGCCATAGTCTGCTCCCCCTTTTACTGATTAGCTGCTGCTTCAGCTTTTCTTCTGGCTTCTCTCGCCTTTTCAAGCTGTTCTTCCAGCTTCTTGATGACATCTTCCACTGTCGGGAACTGTGCCTTGATGTTTTTGATATGACCGGCAAGAGCTTCTGCACTTGGCTTTACATTTTCATCGTCTGTATTGTCAAGGCAGTCCTCAGTAGCCTTATCAATAATATCACACTGTGCTGTGACCTGCTTTACAAAGTTATTGAGCGCATTTATCATGCTCTGATAAGCTTCTTCATCTATCCATGTCATGTAAGTTTCCCCCTTTTATTGTTTCGTGGTTCGGAGATATTTTATATTATATCCCTCCACCACCTGACGGTGGTCCCCCTCCCTTTAGGCAAGGGAGGCAGGTGCAAATTTGCAGGGCGGGCGCAAAGTCCCGCCCATAATAATTATGCTTCAAATGGGCTTACTGCCTTGCCGTTTTCGTCCACATACCAGCCATCCCACGCAGTATCTCTGTTGAGATATGGGCGGAATGAATAGCTGTCCATCTTGTCATCATACTGACAGATTCTTTCAGGAATAAGACTAGCAATTTTAGAACCGAAAACACTTCTTGAATCGTCTGCCGACATTGCAAAAGCAAGACGATAACGGAAATAATCAATTTTAAGGCCTGTTGTCTTGATATCCTCAATGCTGTTGAGATGCATCATAAAGTGATAACCGAGACGGCTGCCCTGCTTGAGAATATATGTAAGATCATCGGCGGCATTATATGCTCCGCCAACCTTTTCAGGCTTCTTTTCCTCATGCTTCGGAGCTTCCGACTGTTTATGCTGTGCTGCAGAAGCAAGGGTGTCAAGTCCCATTTCCTTCTTGAGCTTGGCTCTTTCTTCCTTGAAGACAGCATCCATATCAGCTTCGGAAACCCCTTCTGCTTTGAGCTTTTTCTTAAGCTCACGCTTGAGCTTGCCCCACGCCATTGTGTACTCATGGTCTCTTTCCTGAGCATCGGTTGTGACCAGTGCTGCCTCATTTTCAGTTATCTTCTTGATTTCAGCCATCTGCTCTTCAGCATCAGCCTTTGCACCGCCATCAACAAAGTCAAAGTCCATTGCGATTCTGTCGATGCCTATCATAACGATAAGGCGGTTATCAGTTTCGCGCTTTTCCATCTTCGCCTTGAGATCACGGATTTCATCGCATACTGCGTCGATATCTTCGATAATCTCAAAACCAAAGTGCTGGAATGTCTTTTTGAAAGCTCTGAACATACGGTTTTTGCTGTAAGCCCAGATCTGGACTCTGCCGCCCTGAAGCTTATAGGAACGCATTGCAGAGAGAAGCACCGCGGCGCTCGTCTGCTGTTCAGCCTGACGGCCGATGAGCAGAATATTTTCTCGTGTTTCCTGAGAAAGCGCCGAAAGCTTCATGCTGACCATACGGCGTGGTGTGCCGAATGCCACAAACATTTCGTCGCCCACAAGGTCGGAAGCGTGATTCTGCTTATAGTTTGCAACTTCATCCATAAATGCCTTTTCGTCAAAGGCTTCGAATGTGTTGCCGTCTACGAGGACAGGCTTTTTGTCCACATAGCTTGTGATATCCATAGGATTATAATTTTCCACCCTGTGCATCGACTTATTTATATCGTCGATCATCGCATCGCGGACTTCATAATCAGGATAGTACATCGCATAGAGACGCTTGACCTCAAGATGAGGATCATCTCCCTCTGTACGGTGCTTGATAAGAGCATAATGCGGAGGGAGAGCATCGATCCAGTTTCTCACCTGCTCAGTCTTGAGCGAAGATGAAAGCTCGAGAGTTTCGCTGATTTCTTCCTTGGATGCCTTCATGGCGATTCTCTGCTGAATCTGTGCGCGGGCTGTCGATGTAAGGCCGGAAACACCTGTTGTGAATGTCTGGCTGGCAAACATGAATCTGATACCGAGGGCAGCACCCTTTGCCAGAATATTCTGGAGTCTCAGCTTATATACCGAAGATTCGGCAATAGCCTGCGACATAATGGAAAATTCATCGAGAATGACGAAGATTACAGGCATAGGCTTACTAAGCGTAGTTGGATCGATCTGGTCGATACGCTGAACGCCCTTGACAGCAAAAATCTTCTGTCTTTCAAGCATTTCATTTGTCAGCTTATCGATAAGGTCATATACAAGCTCCGGCGACTCATCAAGCAGAACATACTTGATGTGTGGCGGCCGATGCCTGATATAGCGCTTGAATTCAAGCTGTTTGAAGTCGGCGAGCCACAATTCCACATTGTCAGGGTGATAGTTCTTAATTATGCCTGCAATAAGGGTGTGGATAAGAGTCGACTTACCTGAGCGGGATGCGCCCATGAGATATGCGGCGAAGTTTTCATTTTCAAAGGACAGGAAGTGAGCATTGTCCTTGCCGTCGATACCGGCAGGCAGCTCGATCTTCTTATACTGTCTTGTATAATCACCGATTCCGCTGTAAGGGTAACGCTTAGGATATTCGTTGCCGATGTTATCCTTTGTTATCTTGTTAGCCTTGAGGCTTTCAGCATAGGTCGCAGGGAGAGCATCGCCCATTGTATACCATGTGAAGCGGTATTCATTCTCTTCTGAGAAGGCGATCTTTGTTTCCTTGCGGCCCATCATAATGCGGATAGCATTGCCGAGAGCGTATTCAGGCATATAGGACTTGTCTTCCTTAAGCTTTTCGCCGCCCGAATATGTAACTGTGACGAAGGAGAAACCATAGCGCTCATAATTTGTCATTATGCGGCCGAGAAGCTCTTTGTCACGACCTGAGAAGGAGTTTGGCCAGCCATAAAGAATCATGGTGGAGTGCGGCAGGCGCTTTCCTGCAGTTGCCTGGCTGTTATACTCGGCAACGGAATCGCACATTTCAAGGGCATCATCCATATCGGAAAGCCCCGCCACTATCTTTTCAAGTGTGGCTGTCATCTGCTCAGGATTTCTCGGTATCTGCTCGAGGGCAAATGTGCCCTCAAGCTGTTTAAGCGAACCGATGGATGCCGAATTATAGCGCATACCATCGAGTACATATACCTTGCGCAAGCCTGCTTCGCTGTTGTTTATCTGACTGAGAATGAAGTTCTGCAAGCCTCTGTCGAGCTGTCTTGAACGGGCAGAAGCGCAGTTTATTGTGAGAATAAACTCCTTCTGAGGCTCGAATTCAACAGGGATGAGAACCCGGCCGTTGACCTCGTCATAGAACTTGCCCATTAGAGTCTTGAGCTTTTCCTTCTGTCTTTCGCCGAAAGGAAGAGGCAGTGCATAAGCGCCCGGCGCTGAGCTGACAGCAGAAAATCTGTTAGGGTACTCAACCGGCACTTCTTCGAGCCACAGACGCATATTCTGGGAAACTACAACTGTTGCAAGCTCTGCAACTTCAACGCTGTCTGCCAGCGTATCGAGCTGAGCTTCATAGCCTTCGATTTCCGCCTCCAGAGCCTTGATGGCTTCTGTTGCGCCTATTTCTCTGTCATTTTTAAGCTGTTCAAGCTTTTGTGTAAACTCCTTCTTCTTCTTTTCGAGGAAGAATTCGTCACACTTTGCCACAACGTAAACACGCTGGGCATAAGGGTCATCATTGCTGTTTGGTGTGATCATCAGAGACCAGTCACGCAGACGCTTGAGGCTGACTCTGTAATCAGGAGGGGCGTCTATCGTCTGCACATTGAGGCTTGTGATGTTTCTCTTGGCAAGGTCCTGAAAAGCTCTGACCTTGAGAAGATATTCATCAATTTTTTCAAGCTGATCTTCAATGTTCTTTATGCGCTGAGGAATATCGCCCTCACGCTCATCATTGATGGCCTTTATCTTGCTGTTTGCATTGTTGATTCCATCACGGATGGCGTTCAGCTTTGTTATAACGGCATTATATTTTTCAAACGGCATAACGTACCTCCTTTCTTAGCACATACAATCCGGCTTTGGACAGCTTGCCTTGACTATCGCCTTAACCTTGTCAGGATCGATAGTTGGGAAAGATGTGAACGGAGAGTATCTGATAATTGAAGAATCGCGCACCAGCGGATACTGCTCGCAGTAGAGCTTGAAGCCGACGCCGTAAACGTCGTTTCTTCTGAGAGCGATAGCTTCCTGCTGGGCTGCGTAATATGTTTCACCTATCTGATAGAGATACTGGATTGCGGACCACATTGCCATACCTTCGTAAACGATGAGGCGGGCAATCTGTGTGCATTCAGGACATCCCATACCATAGGTTGCCAGTACCTGCTTGTTATCCCAGTTGAGGTACTGCCAGATGTGAGTCATTTCGTGGACCATTGTGTCTGTTGCGGCAAGACGTGGGCTACCGTTTTCGATGATAAGGCTGTATTTGCCCCATCTCTGCTGTGCATAACCCAGAACTCTGCCTGCAACACCTGTTGATGGCTTGAAGATAGCGCCTGCACCCTTGTTTACAGTTCTTGCGTCGGCCATGGAGACCTTGATAGGCACTCTGTAGCGGATGCCATAGAATGCTTCCATCATTTCAAGAGCCTGATAGAACAGTTTGCGGAACTCTTCAACTGTGGAGATAGCGCTTGCGGAACAGTCGTTGCAGCGTACTCTGCCATCGTTGAGAACTTCGTAGCTTACGCCGCTGAGCGGAAGCGAACAGAAGTCACAGTGGTTGACAGCGTCGAGGTCGAGATTATTTTTGGCGAGAACATCGCGTTTTCTTGCCTTTGTAAGGGAGTTTTCACTCCAGCCGCGGACTCTGAGGTACTGACGTACATCATCAATGCGGAGACGGTCGTCGATTTCTTCAAATCCGAACTTGAGGTAACATTCCTTCTGATAACGGCTGAGCTCGATAGGCTCGATGCCCGCTGCCTGAAGCTGAGCTTCGATAAGAGTATTGTCGACAGGCACGTCGTCTTCATCGAAGATATCGTCTGTGCCGTCCACATGGATAAACTCAGGGTCCGGAGAATCGCCAGTATCGGAGATGACATCGACGATTCTGCCTTCAGTAGCAGGCTCAGGAAGTACCTTTTCTTCCTCAGGCTTTTCTTCTTCGCCGAGGACTGTGTCGCCTTCGCCCTTGTCCTGAGTTTCTTCTATGACAGGGTGAGCAGGTTCTTCTTCCTCTTCCTCTGTAATGGAAACTTCTTCCTCAGCAGATTCTTCAGACTCTTCTGCCTTTTCTTCGGCAGGAGTTTCTTCTGTTGTTTCTTCAGTTTCTTTGGAAGTTTCAGCAGGAATCTGTGGAATATCATTTGCAGGAGCTTCTGTTTCTTCGGAAGCAGCAGGAGCTTCTGCCGGAGGAGCTTCAGGAGCCTTTTCCTCTGGCTTTGCCGGAGTTTCAGGATTTTCAGGAATGTCAGGAGAATCAGGAAGTGGCTTATCCTTATCTTCATCATCCTTGATGCCGATGATACGGCGGATGCGCTGAGCAAGACGGCCGAAGAGCGAACGCTTCTTCTGTTCTTCCTTTTCTCTTACATAATTGATAGATTCAGGGATAGGGTCTGTTGCGGCTGTTTCACGCATCTTGTCAAAGTGCCAGTCGAGGAAGTCGGCAACAGTTTCCATAAGCTTCATGAGATTTCTCTCTACAGCTTCCAAAAGGCCGAGGTCGATGTCACTGTCTTCAACGATATAGATATAATCGTCTTCGATACCGCCCGAAACAGGGTATACCATATAATTGAGCATACCTTCGATATCCTCTGGGCGCTTTGTCATAACAGCGAGATACTGATGACCATCAGGGAATACGCTGCGGAACATTTCGCCGAGAAGAAGACAGATTGTAAATCTGATATTGTCGTTTGTTTCAGGGAGCTTGATGCGGAGTACAGTCTTGTTATGATACTTTCTTGTGTAGTTTTCTGCGCTTGGGTCCTGTGTGAAGTCGATAAGGCGAGCCGAACGAAGGTCGTGGTTATCATTCATTTCCAGATAACCTGTTGTTGTGACATCAAAGTCGTGCTGGATGAATGCGATTTCGACGTCCATCACGTTACGGATGGAAATGATCTCGCCCTGATGATCTTCGCTGAGATGATATTTTCTCACCTGACGGTAATATTTTCTGCCGTCATAAAGGTCGGAAGCACGTCTCAGTACAACACCCGACTGAGGGGACACGTGCTTTGCCATATAATACTTGCCGTCGTATGTGATGAACTGACCAGGAAGGATCATCTGTGTCACATGGCTGAACAGCTTTGCATCGATATAGCCCTGCTCGTGCTTTTCATCTTCAAGGATGAAGTAGGCATTCTTGAGAGAATCGGCGAAGAACTCTTCGAAAGCCTCCTTGCTGATTGTGTACTGGCATGTTGACATAGTTGTCAGCGCGTCGACCTCTGCTCTGATGCTCTGCACTGTGAAGATGGAGTTATCGGCAAAGGTGTACTTTCTCAGCATTTTTGTGAGAGTTTCGAATGGGTCGTCGGTCTCGATGCCTACAAGGTGGAATTCCTCAATGATTTCCGCATCTGTTACAGGGCGCAGAGTCATGAGAAGAATGAGCTTGATAAGTGTATTGCGCTCGGTTTTAGCGTAGTCTGGAACGATAGATGGGATGGCGTTAGGGTCTGCCATAAACATCTGACGGTTGCAGCGCATATAATCGCGGAGCAAATAATTTTCCGACAGCACATTGACAAAGGACTGGCTTGTGCCGCGTGACAGGAAGGCACGCATTGTGTTGAACATATTGCAGAATTCGTCCTCTGCGATGATGAACTGTTCCTTTGTCTTTGGAGTGCTCCAGATATTGGAAACGAAGTTTATCTTTTCGTAAAGGCTCTTCTGCTGGGCAGGCTGATTCATATAACGGCAGATTGTCGGATGATGCTGACCTGCCAGCCACTTGATATCACGGATAGGCGCCTTTGTTTCGCAGTACCAGGAAACCTGTGGAATCTGGTTCTTTACAGCGATAGCTGCAAGCTCAACTCCATTGCCTAAGTATTTTGTCTGCTTGTCAAAGAGGCTCTGGCGCATAAAGTCGCCGTCTGCATCCCATGACATACCTGTGTAAATACATCTTGGCACAGGAGGAGCAACAACATTTGTAAACTCACTTCTGAGGAGATGGGACATTGTATCGACGATGCCCTGAGCATTTCTGTCACAGATACAGTAGACAGGCTTTACGCCCGAATGCTGCATTTCCTGAGCGATAATCGAAAGTGCTACCTGACCTGTATTGACGATGAGCGAAGGCTCGACCATCAGCACGAAGTCGGTTTCCTTGAAGAAATCGCGGTTTGCGTTGATTGTATTGTTATCATAAAGCTGAGGGAAGCTGATAACGCCGACTTCACACTCAGGCTCATTGCTGGAAAGCAGTTCAACGCGCCACAGCGAACGCATATGGCTGTACTCGCTGAGAGTATCTGTCAGCCAGTTTTTAATGTCTTCGCTGTTAGATTTTCTGCCTGTGATAACGACGACCTTTCTGCCAGAAAGGAGTGCGTTTGTCAGCGGCAGAGTGATATAAAGGCTCATATCGCGGTAGAATGGGTTTAAAAATACCACATTATTGCGCTTCATGAGCTGAAGTGTTGCCTGAACACAGTCGGTATCGGCGTCCATATAACGGTCGTCGATTGTGAAATACTCGGCTACCACCTGATCAATCTTGTCGTCCGACTTGCTGAGGTCTTCAACAAGGTCAGCAGGAGTCTGCTTGCCGCCGTATTCCATACCTGTGTGAGCCGAAAGCAGAGGCTCAGGAAGGATTTTTTCCAGAACTTCGCGGACTTTATAGTAATTGCTTACTCGTCTTGCGTCGGCATCTTCACCGAGGATGCTGTGTTCCCATTCCTCCTTGGTCTGGCCATTGAGGAAGTTGAAGATCTCATTGAGAACGATGAGAGCACATACAGGGAAAGCAACCGCCCAGATGAAGGAGCCTTCTCCCATATACCATGCAAGACCGAGCCAGCCGCCAATCGCGATGACAGCGCCGATGACGAGAGCCTTGAGGAAGGATTTGAAGCCTACCCAGTTTTTCATAAGGAACCATTCATCATACTGTTCATCGTGGGCATAGAATCCGCTGGAAGTCATTTCGATAAGGTCGTTGTTCTTCCATATCGAAGTTACGATAGGTGTGAGAATCGACTTTACAGGAATGAAAGCCATCATCATCGAAAGATTGAGAATAGCCACATAGCCGTATTTCATCAGTTCATCGTTTGTGCGCAGCATTGTCTGTCGCATCTCATCCTGATACATATAGCCGACAGCCATTGCGATGACGGCATATATACCCGCGATGACAGGGAGAGCAGCCTGTCTTGCTCTGCGTCCCTTGCCTACATTGATGCTGTTCTGAATAAGAGTGAGCAGACCGAGGACGAGCATCGGAACCAATAATTTAATTATTTCCATCGTCGTACAGCTCCTCTCTTATAATTTCCAGTTTTTCGACGAATTCAAACGGAGAATAAATCTTGACGCCCGAATTGTTTACCGAAATCTGGTAGGAATTACCTGTTTCAAATGTGTACATTCCGCTCTTTGCAGGAGGAACGGAGATGTCCACCTGAACATTTTCGTCAATGTCAACATTGTCAAGGTCAGCTCTCAAATGATATGCATTAGCCCATGTGCGGAGCTTTGCAAGGAGAATGTTGATGGCCTTGATATGCTTATACTTGACAGCGTGCTTGTTATCCATCTTGTGCTTCTTTCTGCCCGAAAGGTCGAGATAGGAGTGACCTCTTGAGTGGGAAGCGATATCGCTGAGATATGTGGAATAATCGGATGCACTTGCGATAAGGCGGGCAAAAGCTGCCTTGACAAGTGTGTTATAGCGGTTCATCAGCGTATCGAGCTTGGCTTTCTGCCATGAAAGGTTGATGAAAACTGCAAAAAGCACGATGAGGAACATGACTGCAGCCGAAACAAGAACGCTCATAAAGCTTGTTTTGCCGACAAACATGGACGGAAGCTGGAACAGGAGGATAAGCGCAAGGGCTATACCGAGAACGGAATATGCAGGCTTTTCAGCCACTCTGCCCTTGAGAGTTTCCTTGACAGCCTCTGCCGCTGCCTTCATCTGCTTGTTTGAAGTGATCTTGACAGTTGGCAGGTCGCCCTGTTCTGTAACTATCTTATTATAGATGTCGCCTGTTTCGCGTGTCATATCTTCACGCTGATATTTGCTGAGAGCCGAAACTTCTTCCTCTGTGAAAACACAGAGTTCACGCATTTTATCGGCTGTCTGGTCGAGAGTGCGGTCTGCCTTGCGGACGGAAGTTTCAAGAGCTTCCTCTGCCGCTCTCTGTCTGTTGTTCCACATTCCGAGATCTGTACGCGGACCTTTGCTCAGCAGCTTGAAGCCGCCTGTCTTGACTCCGCAGTCTTCCATCTTCGGTGTGGTAATATTGACCGGAATCTCCATGCGGTATTCAGGTAGGACTTCTTCATAAGTTACCTGGCCTGCAATATCCTTCTTGATTTCCTTCTCGATGATGTGACGTGCAGATTTGAGACGCACAGCCATATCGAGGAAGTTCTTTCTCATGAGATCCTTGTTGATTTTTGTATTGAGTTTATATAATCTGTATGCTTGTAATGTACCTGAATCGGTTACGTTTGTTGCCAGCAGCAATACTGACATCCAGAAGCCGAACTCATCGGCGCTTCTCTGAACAGGGCCCTTTTTCACAAAGTCATAGACTAAAAAGCGGCAGTTTGCAGGGTAATGGTTGCGCTTCCAGAATTCCGATGCATTGGACTCTCTATGCGATGTCCACACATGGTCGATTACATCCTTCTGTTCATAGTCTGTGCGGATAGTGATAAGGATGATGGAAGAAGGAAGATTGCCGTCAAACTTATACTTTTTGCTCAGCTGCTTATGGGCTTCCTCCTGCTCCTTATCGACCACCGGACGGTATACAACTCTTGGAGCCTTGTGTTCTTCGATTATCTTTTCGCTGACAAATTTCAGCTCTGGGGCAGGGACGCCGCCAAGCATGTGAGTGAGGCGGATGAGCGGAATCTCACTTTCGCGGACTGTCTCATCCATCTCACTGTTGACTTTGAAATCGAAAGGATTTCGCTCGTCGCGCTCAAAGTTCTTCATCGCCAGTTCATCTTCTGTCATGACGACTATAGCGCGCCAATCCTGCTTGTCGTTGGTAAGTTCAGCAAGTTCAGGAACTGCTGTTTCCAGCGTTGTGCCCGATTCGACCCATTTACAAACACCTATCCTGTTATTATTGAGAGCCTCTGTAAAAAGCGGCTGATACTTTGAAAAGGCTTCTGCCGTTTTCTTATTTTGAATAATTACAGAATACGTAGTGATCACCACCTTTTTGTAAAAGTTCGTTTACTTTCTGAGTTCTGCTGCCTTCTTGAGCACTGCTCTTGCTTCTGTCTTGAGACCGATTTCTTCGAGACCTTCTGCGATGATGGAGCAAGTTCTGTCGAAGAGGGATTCACGGTAGATACCAGCGCGGATTGTTGCTTCAGTCGCAACATCTTCGAGATGCTTTTCAAAGTGATCCATGATGATCTTGCCCATTGTTTCAGGGAGTTCTCTGCCTGTGCAGAACTTGGAGAGATACTTCTTGATTTCTTCAATCTCAACCTTGAGAATCTGGACTACGTTTTCTTCGTAGTAGATGTCAGGTGTTGCAGACTTCTTCATAAGCATTGGGATAGAGAAGATGGAAGTTGCAGACTTCTTTTCTCTGCCGAGACCTGGTTCCTGGATATAGAATGTATCAAGAAAGGACATGAGGATGCCTTCTTCAACAGGTCTGTTTTCGTTGATATCGTCTGTTACAAGAGTTTCAACCTTATCGAGAATCTTTGTTACGAGTTCAGGATAAATTGCGATAGCATCGAGAACTTCATAGAGCTTATCGCACTCTGTGCCGTTGGAAACGATGAGAGTGTTGTCGTCCATCTTGAGAGCGTCGACCTTGAGCTTATATGTCTTATGGTCGAGAGAATCTTCAAAGAGGTCAACATATCTGCCGATGATGCCCCAGAAGAATGCCGCATTGATATCGTATTCCTGTTTTGCCTGGTTGTCATCGTCAAGGTCAGGCATCTTTGTGATGATGTGCCACCAGCGGTCGATATGAGCTGTGATTTCCTTGCTGCGATGTGTTTCAGGGTGGATACCTGCGATGAGTTCATAGTAAGCCTTGAAATATTCACCGCTCTGACGGTTGTATGTAATGCTCTTGGATGGAGGAGCAAACTTGGAAAGGTCGTTTGCGCGGAGACCATAGTAGGACTTATAGAACATAATCATATTCTTGTCGATATCTTCGTCTGGAGCGCCGCCGAAGTTCATAAGCTCCTTGCGGATGAGCTGAGCGCGGGAAGATTCATCGCCCTTATCAGGAGCAAGACCCTTGTTGAATGTGCAGGAGTTGATAGGATCGCCGACTTCGCCAAGAGGGCTTTCGATGAATGGACAAGCAAGGTTCTTGATATCTGTGATAGTCTTTACAACATACTGTTCGATGAGTGTGGAATCTACGAATTCTTCGTAGCCTTCTTCGTAAACAGCTTCGTTTTCAAGAGCTGTGATGATGTCGATATCGATCTTGGAGCCATAGGATCTCATTACAGAGTTTTCAAAGTAACCCATGATGCCTTCGTCGAAGAGTTCGGAGAAGTACTTGTTGTTGTTTGGCTTATCCTTCTTTGTTGCGTATGCGAGAACCTTGAAGTAGATTTCCTTTGCAAGTTCGGAGTCGATTGTGATGGAAGAGCCTGTATATGGCATCTTTTCATAGATCTTATCAAGGCAGTTCCTGGATGCGCAGACATAGCGAGCTGTTGTACCCTGAGAATTAGAGAACTTCTTGTAGATTTCATCGATGGACTTATCGAGACCGTCAACCTTGATATCGAAGGACTTATAGAAGCTGTCGAATGCCTTGATGATGTTTTCAACGTAGTCGATACCTGCGGAGAGAGCATAAGCCTGAGCGCACTGTACCTTGTACTTACCGACGTTGTCGTAGTACTTTCTGAACTTACGCTTCATTTCGTCCTGTTCGCCTGTTGTACCCTTTGTGAGCTTCTTGAAGAAAGAGATCTTTCTTTCAGCGAGGTCTGCTACTGTTTCGTCTTCGTCTGTATTAGGATCGTTGAATGTGCTTTCTTCAAAGTTGTCAAAATACTTCTTGTTGTCATCGCGTTCCTTGTTCGTTGCAAGCTGCTGCTGCTTGAGAAGGTCAAGGATCTTGATGAGGAGGTATCTGATAGCATTTGGATGGAGGAACTTGTTGTCGTCGGAAACGAGCTGAGCTTCCAGCTTATATGGCTGATCCTTGTTTACCTGGCCTTCCTTTGGAGCCTTGAACATGGAGTAAGCGATTGTCTGTGCAACTTCCTGAGAATATGCATTTGCCATGAGGCGGTATCTTTCCATAGCTTCGTAAGCGCCTTCATAAGCTTCCCAGTCATTGCCAAGAGCGTTGATCTGTTCGTTTGCGTCGTCTGCTGCGCCCTTGAGGTCAGATGTGCCTGCGTCGACGTCAGCCTTAACCTTAGCCATAACAGCTGCAACATATTCCTTCCAGCGGTCACCGGAACGTGTTACGCCGTCAGCCTTATAACGGCCGCAGGAACGGACGATAGCTCTTGCGAACGGATCTTCCTGCTTTGCCATAGATTCAATCTGGTTTGCATAGAAATCGTATGGATCAGGATTCTGGATGTTGATGCCTTCTTCACGGCTCTTGTCATTGTCCTGACAGATTTCCTTATAGGCATTGTCGAATGTGAGCCACTGCTTGGAAACAGTCTGCTTTGCCCACTTGAGAGCGATGAAGCTCTTGATATCTGTGAATGGATAGATGAGCATGGAAGCGCCGGCACCAGCATAACGGTTTCTGCCGCGTTCCTTTGCGAGCTTACGAATTGTATTGTCTTCGGAAGAATTGCTGCGCTTGTTCATCGGACCGATGGACTGAGCGTAGATACAGTTTGCAGCGTGGTCAAGATACTGGTCGAAGGAATTGAGCTTGCCGCCTTCAGCATTCTGTGCATCAAAGAGGAAGCAGAAGTCGTAAGGACGGATGTCATATTCTTCGTAGCCTGCGGAAGCTGCTCTTGGGAACTGCATTACAACAGAGTTCTTATATCTTTCGTGGAGAGTGTTGTCACCCTTCATGAGGAATGCATCGAGTTCACGGAGAGCTGCGTATGCGTTAGCCTTGAGGTTGTTTCTTTCTGTCTGGCCTTCGATTACTTCATAGAAAACTTCAGGAAGAATGAAGAAGCCACGTGTGATATTTGCGCTCTGGCGGAAGTGTGTTGCCAGATAGTTTCTGATATAGAGAGCTACAGGAAGGAGAAGACCGGAACCTGTACCACCTGCAAGGGAGCTGACTACAACAACGCGGAGAGCCTGCTCTGCCTTGTCTTCTTCAACTCTGTAGAGGCTCTGAATAGCCTGATGGAGAGGCTCCATCTTGCCTGCGCGGATAACTGTCTCGAGAGCGAGACGGGAAATCGCACGAACCTGACCTGCGCCTTCTGTCAATGTCTTGCCGTTGAGGATAGCATTGACAGGGAACCATGTGTCACGTGCGTGAGTATCCTTGTTGAGATATTCACCGACAGTCTGCTTTGTGGATGTCTGGATAGTTTTGATAAATGGGTTACGCTCTTCGATACCACGAAGATCGTTGATGTCAGTATCGAATACTGCGCATGCGATATTCTTGCGCTGTTCAGGTGTTACCATTGCAGAAACACGTTCAACAATCTTACAGCCTGTACCGCCGAGACCGACTAATAATGTAGGTGCGTTCATACTATATACCTCCGAAATTTTTTTACCATCCGATAAAGATTTTTGCACCGAAGTGCAGGTGATGTGTGATAAATCACATTACAGAGGGCGACTTGCGCCGCCACCCTTGCTATTCATTATTCATAGCTTTCCTGAGTTGGTGTGCAGGTATAGCGCCAGTTGTTCTTTTCAACAACGATAGTCACAGAGCCGCTTGTCTTGAAAATAAGCTTTTCCTTGCCTTCCGGCTTTCTGATAACTTCGCCGTCGAATGTGATGTTTTCCTTTTCGGCATAAGCCTTGATATTTGTAATGAGCATCTGTCTGCCCGCAATACCCTTTACCTTGAGAGGTGCTGCGCCCGAAACGCCCTTAGGCAGGAACTTGATTGTACCTGTCTGTGGAATGTATGGAATGATCGTCGAAAGCAGATTCTTTTCCATCAGGCCCTGACGCTTCTTGCTTTCCATACCCAGTTCGAGAGGATCGACCTGGATGTGTGGCTTCTTCTTGAGACCGCGTGGCAGGTAATGCTTGATGAATGGCAGGTAACCGATGAGAATGAAGAGGATGATGCCTGCAATGAGGAGCTTGATGAAAAGCTCTGTATTGCGCTCAATCCACGAACGTTCATCGCCCAGCTTGATTGTATGGGACATTTCGCCGTGCCAGTTTTCTGCGCCTGTATTATGGTCAAAGAGAAGCTTGAAATTGAGGTCGGAATAAGTTACGCCCTGTGGCTTGCCATCGAGGACAGGAGTGATGATAAACTCGCCGATGTCGCCCTTCTTGACTTCAAGAGCGATATTATCAAACATATACTCGCCCATCACTTCAAGCTGAGGAACTTCAACTGCATCCCACTGCTCCTGTGTGAAGTCGCCGTTATCGATGAGAGACTTGATAACGATAGGCTCACTTGAATCAAGGCCTTCGCTTGTCATAGTGTAGCTCTTGTCTGTGCCGATTTTCATATCGACAGCCTTGTTTTTGAAAACAGAGTAGTCGAGATGTGTGGAAACTGTATTATATTCGAGGAAACGTGCAGTTACATCGATAGCGAGTGTGCCTTCTT
>JAFSBG010000071.1 GCA_017441945.1 Clostridia bacterium | reverse complement strand
GTTGTGCTCAGCGAGTTCTTGCCGCTTTCCAGACCGATATATCCTATCCCTGTGACATTGACGGTGTATCCGTTGCCTGATCTTGCAACAACTGCCTTGTATGCTGCTTCTACATTTGCGCCTTCAGCTACAGCAGCATCAAACTTCTTGATCTGTGTCTTAACAGCTGTCTTGATTGCACGGTTTCTTGCATTTCTTACTTCAGAAACGAGAACACGCTTCTTAGCGGACTTAATGTTTGGCAAAGCTAGATCCTCCTTTTGGACATTTTTTCACTACAAGATATTTTATCATTTTTTTCTGAAAAAAGCAAGTGTTTTTTTACATAATTTTTAATTTTTTTCCAAAACTATAAAAAATACATTTCGGAGGGTTTATGTCATATAAAAGAACTGACCTTGCTTTGGATGCCGCGGGAACATTACAGGACGACTGTACCCCTTTAACACGGCAGGAGTATCTTTCCCATAATATTCTAACCTATAAAATTATAATCGATAATGACCAATCTGTCAAGAGATTTTTTAAACCTTTTGGAACTTATATCACTTTTCTTCTTTCAGAGGTCTGGCAGAGCTCCCGTGACGAGGCTATGAATGCCGCGCGTGCCATTCGTGACGAGCTTGTCAGACTGCTGCCTGAGGAGGGCACTGTGCTTATTGTCGGCCTTGGCAACATAAATATCACGGCTGACAACGTAGGCCCCAAGGTCAGCCACAGGGTTATCGTTACGCGGCATTTGAAAGATGATATGCCCGAAAGCTTTGAAGATTTTCACTCTGTCTGCGCAATTTCGCCCGGTGTGCTTGGCTTGACGGGCATTGAAACTGGCGAGATTATCAAAGGTGTTGCCGACCGCATCTCCCCTGCCGCCATCATCGCCATTGATGCGCTTGCCACCTCCGATTTAAACAGGCTAGGGAATACTATTCAGATTTGTGATTCAGGCATTGCCCCCGGGAGCGGTGTTGGCAATTACCGTTTTGCGATAAACAGGGAGACTTTCGGCGTGCCTGTCATTGCCATCGGCATTCCTACGGTTGTTGAGGCGGGTACAATGGTGCGTGAGCTTATCGGCGATAGTTATGACATCGACAGCAAAATCCCCGATATGCCCCTTGTTGTGACGCCAAAGGACATTGATGTGCTGTCCGACAAATCGGCGGAAGTGATAGCTTGCGGCATAAATCTCGCCCTGCACCGCAAGATTGACGAGCGTGAGCTTATGGAGTTTATGGCATAAGTCAAACCCTTTCCTCATATAATTGACCGATGGAGGCACTGATTTAATCGGTACTTCCCAGACCCAAAGGAGGTTTAATATGAGGAGAAAAAGACGTAGAAGAAACAGGTATCGGCTCATTCCGCTGACTTCATTTGTGATTTTCCTTATCTGCATTGCGCTGGGCGGGATTTCCGAGCCTGATACCAATGAAAACGTCAGCCTGAATCTGCCCTCGGCTCCCGATTTAGTGCGCGATATTGCCGAGACAGGTTTGCCCAGTGAGGTTATGGCAGAGGCCGAGGCGATTAAGGAAATCAGCGTTGAAAGCGAAAATGACACCGAGGTTTTTATTCAGAATCTCACCGATTTTGACATAGATATGGCGGCTCTTTTGAAAAATGACAGCCCTGTTGAGCTTTCGCCCAAGGGAGTGCAGGTGCTTATTGTTCACACTCACGGCAGCGAAAGCTACACCCCTTCCCCTGCTTATCAGTTTGAATACACCGAGAATGACCGCACCCTTGACACCCGTTATAATGTTGTGCGCATCGGCGATGAGCTGGAGAAAATACTGGAAAATAATGGAATTGAAACCCTGCATATAAGGGATATTTTTGACAGCCCCAGCTACAGCGGCTCATACACTCGTTCTCTCAATGCCATTACGGAGGCTTTCGGGGAAAATCCTTCGATAAAGGTGGTTATCGACCTTCACAGAGACGCTATGATAGCCAAAGACGGCACAAAATACAAGGTTACAGCTGACATTGACGGACGCACTGCCGCTCAGCTTATGTTTGTCACAGGCTCGTCAGGTGGCGGCCTTGTCCACGATAACTGGCTGAAAAATCTCACCTTTCACGGCAAGATTCAGCAGGAGATGAACTCACGTTACCCCGGGATTATGCGGCCTATCGTGGTGCGCGATTCCCGTTTTAATCAGCACGTCTGCACAGGCAGTATGCTGCTTGAGGTGGGCACTTCCGGCAACACTCTGGACGAAGCCCTCTATTCGATACAGCTTTTCGGAGAGGTGCTGAGTGAAATGCTGAAAGAAACATAATTTAGGTATTACTTCAAAACAACAGGAAGGCACAGGGACCTTCCCCTGCATACAGAGGGGTATTCGCTTTTATCTTTTTCAGGCAATCCCCTCTCATTTTACAAACAAAATCACCTCCCCTTGCACAGGGGAGGCGTTGGATGGGATTTAAATTGCTTTTCATTATTGAATTGCGGCGATTGCGATGGTTGTCGGCTGATTATTTATCGTGCAGGAGAAATTATAGACCGGCTGATAGAAGCCTTTTGAGTCGATTACATAGCCGATTTCGCTGTCATTAACTTCAATATTGAGGTTTTCATCGCTGTAATAGCGAAATTTGCCCTGCTTTATCATTTCAAATGCCTCATTTTCACTTATTACCGCCATGTCCATATACGGCTCAAGGTCAACCATATTATTGCGGATATTGGCAAAACAGCCGTTGTCATAATACTCGCAGGTCAGCGTGCCATTGTGCGCCGTGAAGCTGTATCTGCCCTTGCCGTTATTCTCAAAATCAGCATTGTCGGGAATTGTTATGCCGTAGAGTGTGAGGGCGGCTTTTATCTCGTTTTCATCGGCATTTTCGATGATTTTGAACTTATTTTCGCTGAAAGAGGTGTCAAAATCGGTGAAATTATAGGTTCCGCCCAGATAATCTACCCAGATGCTGTAGCGGTCGACAGCCTTGTAAACGGCTACACCATCGTAGATGTCATTTTGGCTTTCGTCAAGGCTTGTGCCGATGCTTTCAAAAAACTTTTCGGCGAAAGCCTGCGTTTCGCTGGCCGTCAGCACGGGAGCTTTGTAGACCGGCAGGATTTTATTTTCATCGGAATATTCGCCGCCTGTGACGGTCAGCTTTTCAGCGTCAATCGGGATTACATACTGACCTTCGATGTTGCCCACAGGCTGTGCATAATATACGATAAATATGGCGGAGAAGGCTGAAATTGTGATAAAAAGCGGGATTTGCAAGGCTAAAACACGCTTTATCGGGCGTTTTTTAAAGAAAATCAAGGCATAAATGCCGAAGCCTATCATTGCGCCTATCGTGTTATTGAGTAGGTCATCGGGCTCAAATATTCCCAGTTTCAGGAAATACTGAACAGTTTCGATAAGGCATGTAAAAATAAATGCCGATATGGATGTTTTCCAGAAACTGTCAAATAATCTGTGGCACAGCGGCAGTAAAAATCCGAAGGGCAGAAACATCAGGATATTGAGAATGATGTTGCGCCACATTACTGCCGAGAAATCGACCCACGCTTCTCTGTAAGAGTAGAAAAGCGGCATGATTTTCCTGCCTTCGTAAAAGTTTGCCCTCATCATAAGGGTTGCGCCTAAAACCACGATGATATAGCAGGCGAAAACCGCCCAGAGCAGGACTTTTTTTATTGGAATACTGCGCTTTTTCAGGAAAAATCTGTAAATTATAAGTGTAGCTGCTGTGATGAATAATGCAACAATAACGCCGAGAACGAGATATCGTGAGCCGATGGAAATTATATCTGATATCCTCATTTTAATCGTCCTCTCCTATTGTTATAACCAGCTTGTTTTCAAACTTTTCCACCCTTAAAAGGCTTTTCACAGCGGCATTATCGCTGATTATGCTGTTATTTCGGTTAGTTGAAGCCAGTATTCCCAGCAGAAATGCGCTGACTGTCATTGCAGCCTTGCCGCCGAAAAGGAAGGCAGGGCAGGTGCTTATGCTTCCAATAATTCCCAGATTTATAAGGAAATAAATGGAAGTATTGACAAAGAAAATGAGCAACACGCTGTACGACACGGCTTTTGCAAGCTGGCTTGTCTGACGGCGTGCAATTTTCAGCACCATATACATGAAAATCACCATTACGATGCCGAGAATTATTGCGGCGATGAAGCCGAAGCGGTGGATAAGGCTTGTGAGAGCGTAGTCGGTGTTGTAGCCCGGCAGGCCGTTTATGACGCTATCCCCTGCCCCTCTGCCCAAAAATACCGAGCGTGAAAGGAAATCGCGTGCCTGCAAAGTTGCCCAGCCGTAGCCCTGTGGGTCGGCGTGAGGCATTATTATGCGTTTGAGGCGGGACAGAATGTAGTAATTTATCGGCGTAGTCAGGACATAGACCGCCATCATTATTGCCGACAGAGCGAGCATAAAAATCGGACGGATTTTGCCGCCAAACCAGCCTTTGAGGATGGCAAAAAGTGACATTATAATACAGATTCCGAAGCTGGTGAGGGTGAATGCGATGCCGCCCGACATGGAGCATTGGAGAACTGTCATTACGGCGAGTGTCATTATCGAGATGATAAAGCCGAGGTAGCCTTTGCTTCGCATACAGCACATGAGAACTGTGTAAAGCGGCGGCATTACAAATGCGCTGTATGTGACAAGGCGGATTAGCAGGCGGGTGTTATAGGCGAAAATCGCCGCCCACAGCAGGAAAATAATGTAAATACCCACCGCCCACCAGATGTGTTTGTAAATTGTCGAGACATCGAGGAAAAACGGAATGAGGAAGGCTATCGGGACGGCGATAAGGAAGCCGATGAGATAGACAGGCTGAGTGTAAAAGCCGTTATTTAAAAGTCCGCTGATGACAATGCCCATAAGAAGCATGGCGATGCCTGCAAAAATCAGACTTCTGTCGGTTTTCGGGCGGTATGAGCTGTCCAATAATGTTCCCACTTCCACAGGGTCGCCCATTTCAAGGACAGCCTTTTCTTCTGCTTCATTTTCAGCCATATTCATAGCTAAAAATGCGTTTTTCTGGTCTTCAATATGGTCTGTCAGCTCTTTTGATACGCTTTCGTGGGCTTTTTTCCAGCGTATCTGCTCGAGAGTTTTTGTGATGAAATCCTCTTTAGTAAGCATAGCTGGCACCGCCTTTCAGCACTTTATTGACAGCCTGTGTAAAGCTCTGCCATTCGGTTTCTTTGGTTTCGAGGAACTTTCTGCCCTCTTTGGTTATCGAATAATACTTGCGGATGCGCGCCTGCCCTGCCTGGGCTTCATAACAGGTCACAAGGCCATTTTCTTCCAGATTATGTAAAAGCGGATAGAGTGTTCCCGCTTTAAGGCTGAAAGTATCGTCCGATAAGGCGGAC
>JAFSBG010000006.1 GCA_017441945.1 Clostridia bacterium | reverse complement strand
ATACGGTAAGCTTTCTCATCAGCCACTCGAAGAGCTTGAAGCAGGCGCTCGTATCGGTGTAAATGAAGAGAAGAAGGATGCTATGGACTTCGCTCTCTGGAAGAATGCAAAGCCGGGCGAACCATCGTGGGCATCTCCATGGGGTAACGGCAGACCGGGCTGGCATATCGAATGTTCTGTTATGGCAAAGAGATATCTTGGCGATACTATTGATATTCATTCCGGTGGTGTTGACCTTTGCTTCCCACATCACGAAAATGAAATTGCACAGAGTGAAGCAGCTAACGGCAAACCATTTGCAAACTACTGGATGCATAACGCATTCCTTAACATCGACAACAAGAAGATGTCCAAGTCTCTCAATAACTTCTTCACAGTAAGAGATATTGCTGAGCAGGTAGGCTATGAGCCAATCAGATTCTTTATGCTTTCTGCTCATTACAGAAGCCCTATCAACTATACACGTGAAGCTATTGAGCAGGCACAGAATGCTCTTGCGCGTATCAATACAGCAATCACAAATATCAAGTTCCTTGGCGCAAACGGCAAGGACGGCGACCTCAGAGATGTTGAAAAGGAATCCATTGCAAAGTTTGAAGGCTTCAATAAGGCATTCTCCGATGCTATGGACGACGACCTCAACACAGCAGATGCTATTGCAGCTATCTTTGATATGATCAGAGAAATCAATACAATCTGCTCTGATACAGAGGTTACAAAGGCTTACGCTAAGGAAGCAAAAACAGCATTGTTTGCTCTCTGCGATGTTCTTGGTATCGGCAACATTGCTGAAGAAGAAATGCTTGACAGCGAAATCGAAGACCTTATCAATCAGCGTACAATCGCTCGTAAGAACAAGGATTATAAAGAAAGCGATAGAATTCGCGATCTTCTCAAGGAAAAGGGAATCATTCTCTATGACACACCACAGGGTGTAAAGTGGAGCAGAGAAAACTAATATAATATTGAAAAAAGATTAGTAAGGCTGATATGATTCGGCCTTACTAATTTTAATAAAGAGATTAATTATGGAAAATCTTATCGAAATAAGAGGAACAGTAACTAACATAATATATCGTAATGAGGACAATGGGTATTGTGTGGCAAATGTCGAACTTGATGACGGCGGAGAAACTGTCATTGTAGGCACAATGCCTTTTTTAGGTGCGGCTGAATATATTTCAGCGCAGGGCAATTATACTAATCATTCAGAATATGGTATGCAGTTTGCTGTCGCTGTGCTCGATAGAAAACTTCCGAGTGAGCTCAGAGGTATATACGATTATCTTTCGTCAAAAACTGTCAAAGGTATCGGGCCTAAAACTGCACGCTTAATTGTAGATAAGTTTGGTGACAGGACATTCTATGTTCTTGCGAATCAACCGGAGGAACTATGTAAAATCAGAGGCATAACCAGAGAAAAAGCGATGGATATGTCCTATTCATTCAATCAGCAGAATACAATGCGCCTCATTCTCGATTATCTGTTGAAGTATGAACTACCATTAAAATTGGCAGCAGGGATTTATAGCGAATACGGAGAGCATGCTATAAAAATATTGACAGATAATCCTTATTTGCTTTGTTCTGAACGGTTTGAAATATCTTTTGATAAAGCTGATGAAATTGCGAAAAAGCTTGATATCGGACCTCAAAGTGCAATCAGATTAAGAGCGGCACTTTTATATGAACTTAATTTTAACCTTCAAAGTGGCCATGTTTTTATTCCTGAAGCAAAGCTTCTTGATATCACAAGAATGCTCTGCGGCGGGGATTATTTCCGTATGAGACAGGAGCTCGATTATCTTTATAGTGTCGGCGAGGTTGTGAGAGATGTTGTTTCTGATAAGGTTATCAGCTATTTAAGAAATTATCACACTTATGAAAATTATGTTGCGGAAAGCATCGTAAGGCTATCAAAAATGAAGCTTGTCAAGCCTTCTGATTTTGAAAGACGATGTAATGAGATTCAAGGCACATTGAGTATTACGCTTAATGAAGAACAACGTGAAGCGCTGTCTGCGCCATTTGAACACGGAATATCTGTCATAACAGGCGGCCCTGGTACGGGCAAAACTACAACAATTCAAGGGCTTATAAGATTATTTGAACATTATGGTATGGAAATAGCTCTTGCGGCGCCTACAGGCAGAGCAGCCAAGAGAATGACTGAATTGTGTGGTGTAGAAGCTAAAACAATACATAGATTGTTAGAGGGTTCGTATTCGAAAAAAGAAGGGGTTATGCGTTTTATGCGTAATCTCGAAAATCCGCTCGATATCGATGTTCTTATAGTCGATGAAGGTTCGATGGTCGACATGAAGCTTGCGTCTTCGATATTTTATGCATTAAAACCCCATGCAAGAGTTGTATTTGTTGGGGATAAAGATCAGCTTCCGCCGGTTGGCTCAGGTACATTTTTCAGTGATATTGTAGAATCCAAATATGTTTATTCGACTAAATTAAGCTATGTATTCAGGCAGGGAAATGGAAGCGAAATAGTTGAGAATGCCCATTATATAAATGCGGGTCTGTATCCAGATTTATCGAGGAATAAAGGTGATTTCTATTTCGCATCGGTTACTGGATCAAAAGGAGCGACTGATAATATTGTTTCGCTTATGTCAGAGAGAATCCCGAGAGCGTTTGGAATTGAGCCTGAAAATATACAAGTGATAACACCCACAAGGCAGATGAGATGCGGCACTATTGCGCTCAATAAGCTTTTGCAGAATGTGCTTAATCCTATGAAGGGAATTTCTAAGGAATTGCGATTTGGTTCAGTTGTTTTCAGAATAAATGACCGAGTAATGCAAATAAAAAATAACTATGACATCATGTGGGTGAATCCTAACACAGGGGAAATCGGCACAGGCATTTTTAATGGTGATACAGGCGTAATAACAGCTATTGATAAAAGTGCAGGCATAATGACTGTTATTTTTGATGATAAGGAAGTCAATTATTCATTTGATGAACTCAATCAAATAGAACACGCTTATGCCATAACTGTTCACAAATCACAAGGCAGCGAATACGATGCGGTTATAATTCCAATATTTGAAATGCCCGAGCGACTTATGAATCGCAGTATTTTATATACAGCTATAACTCGTGCAAAAAAACTGCTTATTATCGTAGGCAGAGCTGATTATGTCAATCAGATGGTCGACTCAAATAACAAGAATAAACGGTATAGTGCGCTTAAAACGAGGATAAGATATTATTATGAAAATACATAAGTTTATTTTCCCTGACAGGTGTGTTTTCTGCGGCAAACTTACTGAAGATGATGAGTTTGAAATATGTGCAGAATGCCGTGAGAAAAGTGATAATCTCATAAAAGCGGCGCCGGATTTTCTAATGACAAGATTTATTGATCAGAAAATAGCTGCTGCCTGGTATAAAGATGAGGTCAGAGCGGCTGTACATAGATTCAAGTTTAATCAGAAACCTGGTTATTCAAGACCATTTGCTAGGGAATTATACAAGCAGTACATTCTTAACAGATGCAGCTATGATTTTCTAACGTATGTACCATCTAACGGGGCTACAGTTTTCAAGAGAGGCTATAATCAGGCGAAGCTTCTTGCTGATGAGTTAGGAAAACTGACAGGTAAAGATGTAATCAGAACAGTAAGAAAAATCAGAAAAACAAAGCCAATGTTTGACCTGAAGCCTGAAGAAAGAAGAGCGAATGTACTTGGAGCCTATGATGTATGCTGCAACACAGAAATTATAAAGAATAAAAAGATACTTATAGTGGATGATATTTTTACAACAGGCTCTACAGTATCTGAAATAGCCAAAACTTTAAAATTGGCAGGTTCAGGAGAAGTGGGATGTGCTACATTTGCTTATAAAAAATGATAAAAGATATTGAAAAATTGTTTTTCATTGGTTATAATATAAATATATAGATTTAGAATTTGAAAAGAGGTAGAGATATGTCTTCAAGAGATATAGGTATGGACTTAGGTACGGCTTCAATCCTTGTTTATGTAAAGGGTAAGGGTATCGCACTTTGCGAACCTTCTGTTGTTGCTATCGATGTAAACACAAATAAGATCAAGGCTGTTGGTGCAGATGCTCAGAAGATGCTGGGCAGAACACCGGGTAATATCATTGCAGTACGTCCTCTTCGTGAGGGTGTTATTTCTGACTACGTTATGACAGAAAAGATGATCAAGGAATTTATCAAGAAGGTTCTTGGTTTCAGACTTTTTAAGCCAAATATCGTGGTATGTATTCCAAGTATTATTACAGAAGTTGAAGAAAGAGCAGTTACAGATGCATGTCTTCAGGCTGGTGCAAAGAGAGTATTCCTCATTGAAGAGCCTGTTGCGGCAGCTATCGGCGCGGGTATTGACATTTCCAAGCCTGATGGCAATATGGTAGTTGATATCGGCGGCGGTACAGCGGATATCGCAGTTATTTCTCTTGGTGGTATCGTTGAATCCACATCCATCAAGATCGGCGGCGACAAGTTTGACGAAGCTATCGTCAAGTACATCAGAAAAAAGCACAACGTTCTCATCGGTGAAAGAACAGCAGAAGAAATCAAGATCAATATCGGCTGTGTATATCCAAGACCAGAAGATATTTCCACAACTGTAAAGGGCAGATGCCTTCTCACAGGTCTCCCAAAGACATTTGAGGTTTCTTCTGAAGAAATCAGAGAAGCATTTGAAGATGTTGCAGCTAAGATTCTCGAAGCTACACATAGTGTTCTTGAAAGAACAGCTCCTGAACTTGTTGGTGATATTTCCACAAACGGTATCGTTATGACAGGTGGCGGCAGCCTTGTTTACGGTTTCGATAAACTTATCGAAGAAAAGACAGGTATTCCAACAAGAGTTGCTGATGATGCTATCTCCTGTGTTGCTTATGGTACAGGTAAGTCTCTTGACAATATTCAGATGATGAGTGACGGTGCTCTCGTCTCAAACAGAAGAAGAAGTGTTTAGCAAACATAAAAATGCAGGCTTTATGCCTGCATTTTGTTTTTAGAGATATTAAAAAAGGCTTGATACCTGATGGTGTCAAGCCTTTTAAATTTTATATAAATTACAATGCCTTGAAAGCCTTTACAGCAGCAGGTACATCTGGCGCATTGAATACGGAAGAACCTGCAACGAGGATATCACAGCCTGCTTCAATAACCTCAGGAGCATTTTTGAGATTGATACCGCCGTCGATTTCGATTTCGCAGTTAAGACCAAGTTCGTTGATCTTTTCCTTGAGAGCCTTGATCTTTGGAATAGAGTTAGGCATAAAACTCTGACCGCCAAAACCTGGTTCAACGGACATAACGAGTACCATATCGAGAAGGTGAAGATATGGGAATACAGCTTCAGGAGGAGTGTTAGGCTTGATTGTAAGACCTGTCTTTTTGCCTGCAGCCTTTATTTCCTTAAGAACAGCTTCAATATCACATTCAACTTCAACATGGAAGTTTACAAGGTCTGCGCCAGCCTTGATAAAAGCAGGAACATACTTGTCTGGGTCTGTGATCATAAGATGTACATCAAGGAACCCGTCTGTAGCCTTTCTAAGAGAAGTTACAACAGGGACACCGATTGAGATGTTAGGAACAAAATGTCCGTCCATAACGTCTACATGAATCCAGTCTGCACCAGCATCAGTAATAATTTTTACATCTCTTTCGAGATTAGCAAAGTCAGCGGAAAGAATAGATGGAGATAATTTAGCCATAATTTGTCACCTCTAAGCAAAAATCAGTTCAAGTAAGAATACCATTGCCGGAATATAGGCGACCGACATTACACAAGTGAATGCGAGAGCCTGAGCAACAGCCTTGTCGTTAGCTTTATATGTACTTGCGAGCAAGACAGCCTGATTCATAACAGGCATGGAGCCTACTGTAACAAAAACTTTAGAAAGGTTCCCCGGAACCTTGAAAAGTATACATACAAGAATAATTGTAAGCGGAGAAAGAATAAATCTTCCCAGAATAGCAAGTGAATTTGTGCGAGAAAGCTTGAATGCGCCCTTGCCCATATCACAGAGAAGATATGCAATAAGCACCATAGAAATTGGAGTTACGTTTCCGCCGAGATAATTGAATGCGCTTGTAAGGAATGAAGGAAGGGGAATGCCGGCGAGATTTATAACACTGCCGGTAAGAAATGCCAAAAGCGGAGGGGAGAAAATCTGTTTGATTTTCTGTCCGAATGTAACCGTTGCGGCGCCGCCGTCAGCAGCGATTCCTGGAACGATAAGGCTCCAGAAACAAAGAGTGTTGGATATAAAGCATGCTGTGACAAACGGAATCGTTGAGTCACCGTAAATAGCTGTTGTAACTGGGAGACCAATAAAAATTGTATTGGAAACCGCGAATATTGCAATGAAAATACCGCGTTCACTCTTTGGAATCTTGAAAAGACGAGCGCATACCCATGCCATAAGATAGTTGGCAAACTGAGCTGCAAATGGAATTAAAAGCATAAAGCCCATTTCATTGATAAAATCCCATGTTACATTCTTGATAGCATTGCTGAAAAGAAGGGCAGGAACACAGAACTTCATCAGAAACTTAGAAAGGAAATTATATATTTCCTGGTTCATAAGTTTTTTTGCAACGATAACACCAATGCCTATCATTGTGACAATGGTGAAAATACCGTTAAACGCATTTATGATTTCCATAAATTGTCCTCTTTATTTTTTGATTTTGTCCCAATAAGCTTTTGCAGCCTGCTCGGTTTTATTGTTGCCGTATTCATAATATGATACAGACTTAAGCTCATCAGGGAGATATTGCTGAGTTATATAATTATTAGGGAAATTATGCGGATATTGATAGGTGAGACCTCTGCCGAGCTTTGAGGCACCGCTGTAATGGGCATCCTGAAGATGAGGCGGAGGAGAGTATACTTTTCCGTGGGACACATCGCTCATAGCTTGTCCGATTGCCGAAGAAGCAGTATTGGACTTTGGAGCAGTTGCAAGCATAATAGTCGCATTGGCAAGAGGAAGCTGAGCTTCGGGCAAGCCCAACTGCAACGCAGAGTCAACACAAGCCTTTGTGATAACAGCAGCCATTGGATAGGCAAGGCCGATGTCCTCATTAGCTATACAAAGCAAACGTCTGGCAGGAGAGAGAATATCGCCTGCAGAAAGAAGCCTTGCAAGGTAATAAATAGCTGCATCAGGATCAGAACCGCGTACCGACTTATGAAATGCAGAAAGCAAATCATAATGAACATCGCCATCGCGGTCATATCTGTTGGACGAGCGCTGGGCAACAGCCTTGGCATCTTCAAGAGTGATTTTAGTGCCGCCAGAGAGGGAAAGATACAATAATTCAACAGAATTGATTGCTTTTCGCACATCACCGCCGCATGAAACAGCAATGTGATCGATAACGCCATCTTCGATCGCAAGTGAAATATTATCTTCTTCTTCGATTTGTTTTATAACACGTTCAATTGCAAGTGAAATATCTTCTTTTTCAACAGGTTTAAACTCGAAAACTGTGCTTCGACTGAGAATAGCGTTGAAAACATAAAAATATGGGTTCTCTGTTGTCGAAGCAATAAGAGTAATTTTGCCGCTTTCTATGAATTCGAGAAGAGACTGCTGCTGTTTCTTGTTAAAATACTGGATTTCGTCCAGATAAAGCAGTACGCCATTCGGAGCCATAAAAGTATCAAGAGAAGATATAATATCCTTTATATCACTTATTGATGCATTTGTTGCATTAAGTTTGTGGAGAGTTCGATTTGTGCTGTTGGCAATAATCTGAGCGACGGTAGTTTTACCTGTGCCGGAAGGTCCGTAAAATATCATATTCGGAATATTTCCGCTTGAACATATACGGCTGAGAACGCCATCCTTGCCGAGAATGTGTCGTTGCCCCACCACATTTTCAAGTGTAGTAGGGCGATATTTATCTGCAAATGGTCTGTACATTAGCCGAGATAAGCTGTAAGAAGCTTATATGTGTTCTTAAGACCTTCGACATGGCTTCTTTCGTAGCCGTGGGAAGCATAAACACCAGGACCGATAAGACCGTGTCTGATATCGTGACCAGCCTTGAGAGTTACGTTTACATCGGAGCCGTAGAACTGGTAAATATCAACAGCATAGTCGATACCATTGTCCTTAGCTGCCTTGACGAGATCAGTTGTGAGATCATAGTTGTAAGGGCCGCCGCCATCCTTAGCGCAGATGGAAACCTGCTTTTCTGTGCAGTTGAGGCCGTTACCAACGCAACCCATATCGACGGAGATCATATCCATTACATCATCAGGGATACCTGCTGCACCGCCGTGACCAACTTCTTCGTAAACTGTGAAGTTGATGTAGATCTTTCTTGTTGGCTTGAAGTCGCCATCCTTGATAGCCTTTGCCATTGTGAGAAGAACAGCAGCAGAAGCCTTGTCGTCAAGGAAGCGGCTCTTGATATAGCCCTTGCTTGTAACTGTGTAACGTGGATTTACAGCGATAAAGTCACCGTTTTCGATGCCAAGAGCCTTTGTTTCAGCTGCGGAATGAACATCTTCGTCGAGAAGAACTTCGATATTACCGTCGAAAGAACGAGGAGCGTTAACATCCTTGTTAACGTGTGTGGAGGCATTTTCGACCTGAAGTGTGCCTTCGTATGTGCCGTTGAAGCGTGTGATAACTGTAACTGTTTCTGTTTCTGTATTATTTGGATTAAGACCACCTACATTGATAACTCTGAGAGCGCCGTTGGACTTAACTGTCTTGACAACAGCACCGAGTGTGTCACAGTGAGCTGCGAGCATGATAGCATTGCCTTCGCCGCCGATATCACATACAACACCGCCCTTGTGGAGTGTAGTTGGAGCATAACCCATAGATGTAAGTTCATCTACAAGATATTTCTGAACTTCCTTTGTGTAGCCTGTTGGGCTTGGTATATTGATGAGATTTTCGAGCTGAGTCATCATATACTGCTTAAGATTTTCTTTCATGATAAAACTTCCTCCAAGAAAATTAATATGATAACATTATACCATATTATTAATCAAAATACAACTTTTTTATATAAGTCTTATAATACCTAAAGCACATAAAATAATCGCTGATATATATGGTATCCTGAACTTTAGTTTTTGCGAGAAAACAGAATGTGAAAGCCTGTATCCGAAATATGAGAGTATAAAATGGAATATACCAAGCAGGATTGGACAAAGAAATAACGAATATCCCTCAACTGCAAGTGCAAAAGCCGCTGTCGAAGCATCTATAGCTACGCCAATTCCACCTATAAAAGCTGCTGTAAAGCTGTTAGGCATTACACTATTTTCTGATGAATCAGTAGACAATACAGATATAAATGACAGGGTAAAAAATATAAAAGCACACAAAAGACTACATTGATTTTCTGATATTGTTCCAAAGAACAAATCTCCGACAAGCATTGCAAAAGAGCTGAGTACATATGCAATTATTCCAATCATAATAAATATACAGAATCTGATTTTAAATTTTGATACCCCCAAAGCATAGCCAAGGCAAAATCCATCTGAACTTACACTTAGAATTGTTATTAAAGATAATAGTGAAAACAAAAAATCACCCCTTTTTATTCTATGAAAAAGAGGCGATTTTGGTTTAAAGTCGATTTACACTTTTGCCGAATTCTATCATTGCGGCATATGCCTCATGGATATCGTCGCTTTTGAATGAGGATTTTTCCATAGGACACATATCTGTCTTTGTTCTGTTATCAATACGCGGAACAATTGCATTCTGGCTGTGTTTTATGCCGTATTTATCAAGGATTTCAATACCGGGTTCACTTATGACATGGCAATAAATCTCTTTTATACCGCAAAGGATGTACACAATTGCAGCAGCTCTGCCTATTATTTTATCAGCAACAATGGCATCTTTCATATCATCAGGGTGTTCGTTATAAAGTTTGATAACAGGGTAGACACCTGTACCCATAACAGCGTGAAGTACTTTGTTGTCCTTAACAACGACTGCAGAGTAACCACCCTCGATAAGAGTCTTTTTAGCAAGCTCTATCATATTTTTACCTTTCGATTTGACATTTGTAACCAAATAGGGTACAATTAGTTTATAACAATTGCAAGGAGCTTTGCGGGTTTGTCAGATTTGTTGATGAGACTATGAGATTCGCCGATGCCGGTAAAGGTAACATCGCCTGTGTAAAGTATATCTTCTTTACCATTATCTGTACAGCAAAGTTCGCCTTCGAGGAGATAATAGATTTCTACATCCTTTTCGTGAGTGTGAAGACCGATAGAAGAGCCAGGCTCAATTGTGAGAAGGTTACATACGCGGCACTTGCCGTGGGTTTCTTCTGGTTCAAGAAGATAATTTGTTCCTACATTGCCTTCGCCGCCGGCAAGACCGGAGCGCATAAGATAACGAATCTGGGACGACTTTTTAATCATAATCATTTCTCCTTTAGTTTTTAGTTTAATAAAATTATACAATTTTTTTCATATAAAATCAAGGAGGCACACTATGTTTAATGAAAAAACTCATGCATTTATTGTAGCAAGCTATTACAAGCAGCTTACAGAACAGCTTGGCAAGGAGAGAGGCGAGGCTATATTCATTAAAGCTTCTCAAAAATATGCTGAACAGCGTGGCGCACGTATGGCTCTCAGAGCTATGAGAGACGGTTATCCGCTTGACTATGCAAGCTATTTTGCATACGGAGAGTGGTATCCTACAATTCCGTCTGAATCAAAGAATGTGGGCGAAAATAACGAAAAGAGAAATAATATCTTCAAGTGTGCCTGGGCTGAAACATTCAAGGAAATGGGGCTTCAGGACTGCGGCAAGGTATATTGCTATCAGATCGATGCAGGCATCGTAAGAGGATTTAATCCTGATCTTCAGTTCAAGACACATTGCAATCTCAGCGACAGCGACTACTGTGACCTTCAGTTTATTGGCTCTGACCTTACAAAGACAGTTCCTGCTCCTGCTGACGGAAAGAAGGATTGGGTATATCATTGTGCTCATACAATGAGAGCTTTTGGTGATGTCTGCCATGCAATTCTCGGTAATCCAAAGGTTTATGGCGAAGTTCACGAAGATTTCCAGAAAAAGTTCGGCGATGAAATGCTCATTCAGCTTATCGAAGCTATGCAGCAGGATTTTACAAAGATCTAATGCTATTAAAATCAGATAGAGTAAAGATAATTAACTTTACATCTGAAATGGCTGAAAATCTCTTTCTAAACTCACAGGACAACGATATGAAGCGCTTTCTGGCTGACGAAGTTTACGAAAATGCAGCTCAGGCCGAATCTGTAATAAATAAAATTATAGATTTTTATAACAGTGCAGAGGGGCCGTTTGTTTATGCAGTTATAGACGAGAATAATGAAAATATTGGCCACATTGAAGCATGTAAAATCAGGGACGGATATGAGGTTGGCTATCATATTGCTGAGAAATATACAGGCAAAGGATATGCAACAGAAGCTGTGAAGTTATTTTTGCTGGTAATTATGGATAAGCTTAATATAAATCATATCTATGGCATAACACTGGAGGAAAATATTGCTTCGTCGAAGGTGCTTGAAAGGTGTGGATTTGAACTCATCTACAATGGCATTGGCTCGTATCAAGGTAAGGAACATGCTATAAGAAAATATATATACAAAAAGGCTGACTAATTATAGTCAGCCTTTTATATTTTATTGAATTAGAAGTCGATTTCCTGGCAAACTGCAGCAGCAAGAAGCTTTGCAGCGTTTTCAACGTCGGAGATAGCAACCATTTCCTGTGGAGAATGAATATATCTTGTTGGAACGCTGATACAACCAGCGATAACTCCGCCGCGTGTCTTCTGGATAGCAGCTGTATCTGTGCCGCCTGCAAGAAGAAGTTCGTTCTGATAAGGAATGTCGTTAGCCTTGGCAGCCTTACGGAGGAATTCTACTGCCTTAGGATGGCAGATAACAGATGCGTCCTTGATCTTGACTGTTGGGCCCTTGCCAAGAGCAACTACCATTGGAACGCTGATTGCTGGTGTATCACCAACAGGGCAAACGTCAAGAGCAATACCGAAATCCGGATCAATGTGGTATGCAGATGTAATTGCGCCTCTGAGACCAACTTCTTCCTGTGTGGAAAATACATAGTAGAGATCGTTCACAGGTTCAACATCCTTGAGCTGTTCCATAGCAAGAATGAGGGAAACACAGCAGATAAGGTCGTCGCAGTATGGGGAAACAAGGTGATCATTGAAAATAACCTTTGTTTCTGTATCGAATACAGCAACCATACCGATATCAACGAGCTTTTCAGCTTCTTCCTTGGACTTAGCGCCGATGTCAATGAACATATTAGACATTGCAACTGCATTTCTTGCTGCGGAAGCGAGATCAGCCTTGCCTTCAATCTGCATAATACCCTTAACGCCGTTTTCAAAGCGAACAGGTGTTGCAACCATATTTACTGCGGAGATACCGCCGATATTTGTTACACGGATAAAGCCCTTGTCATCGATATATGTTGCCATAAAGCCGATTGTATCCATGTGGGCAGGCATCATAATCTTCTTGCCAGGACCCTTCTTATGAGCAATAACATTGCCGAGAGCATCAACATATACTTCGTCAACGTATGGCTTTACGATTTCAGAGATAACATCAGCAACTTTATGTTCAAAACCAGATGGCAATGCAGCTGCCACTAACTTCTTTTGTAATTCCAAAACATTAAGCATTATAAAGCCCCACTTTCTTTGATAAATAATTTAGCCATTTTGAGCATTTCCTCTGCATCAGGCCAGTAAAGTACATTTGCTGCGCTGTGAATATATCTCAACGGTGCAGAAAGACCGAATGCCATACAGCCGTCTTTCGCAATATGAATAGCGCCATTGTCATTAGCACCTGTGCCAGCTGTTTTGTACTGCCACTTGATGCCTTCTTCGTCAGCCTTCTTGAGGATAGGTTCGCGGATTTCGCGGTCATAAACTGTCTTGCCGTCGATGAGGGAGATAACGCCGCCCTTGCCCTGAGCGCAAGCCTGTGCATGAACAGCTACATTAGGAAGGTCTGCTGCTGTTGTACCTTCAAGAACGAGGGAAATGTCAGGATTTACACGGTTGCCGAGAACGCGTGCGCCGCGGATGCCGATTTCTTCCTGAACGGAGAAGCCGAACCATGTATCATATTCAATGTCACCTTTGATAATTTCGATCATCATTGCACAACCGAGTCTGTCGTCGATAGCCTTAGCCTTGATGCGGTTGTCACCGAATTCGATGAAATCGCTGTTGAAGTAAACAGGATCGCCAACGCGAACATATTCTTCTGTCTGCTTCTTGCTGGAAGAACCGATATCTACATAAAGGCTTGCAAGCTGAGGAGCGACCTTACGTTCTTCAGGTGTTGTAAGGTGGATAGCCTTGATAGAGATAATACCGTTTACCTTTTTGTGGCCAGCCTTCATACGTCTGCCGACGAGAACGCGAGGGTCGATGCCGCCAACCTGAGAAAGCTTGAGCATACCGTCTTCTGTAATGGAATGAACGAGGAAGCCGACTTCATCCATGTGAGCGGAAACGAGAAGCTTCTTTTCTCTGCGCTTAGCACCCTTTTTGAAAGCATAAAGGTTGCCCATAGGATCTGTGAACATTTCGTCTACATGGTCCTTGATTTCATTTTCGATGAATTCACGGACTTCATCTTCATAGCCTGCAAGACCATCGAGGTCAGTTAACTTTTTAAGTAATTCTTTCATTTGTATGGTCCTCCTTTACAGCTGTCCATCAAAGGACTTGATAAACTCACAAAGGAGCTTGCCTACATTATATACGTCGCTGAGAGTGAGCATCTCAACAGGGGAGTGCATATATCTAAGTGGGAGAGAAATAACAAGTGTGCTTACGCCGTCTTCAACAATCTGGATAGCCCATGCATTTGTACCGGAAGCTGCTGGAATAGCTTCGATCTGATATGGGATTTCCTTTGCTCTTGCAACTTCAACAGCTCTGCGCGCAAACTTAGGAATGGAATTTGCGCCGAAACCGATAATTGGACCGCCGCCGAAATCCTGAGTTCTGTCCATTGGTGTGCTGTCAGCCGTCTTAGCATGACCAACATCGATTGCAATAGCATAGTCTGGCTTGTCAATATAAGCTCTTGCCATAGCGCCATGACCGCCGACTTCTTCCTTTGTACTGCCGACGATGATAAGGTCACAATCGATTTCTGTATCACCGAGAAGTTCAAGAGCGTGAATGATTGTCATGAAGCAAGCTCTGTCGTCCATAGACTTGCTGGAAATACAGTCACCGAGAAGATCAAGTGCATCATTTGCAAATGCAATATAATCACCAACTTCAATCTTTTCGATAACCATTTCATAAGGCATACCTACATCAAGGAGCATCTGGTCAATAGGAACAGACTTCTTGTTGTCGCCAGGCTTCTGGAGATGAGGAGGTGTGCTGCAAACAACACCATAGATAGGTTCACCGTTCTTTGGAATAACGTTGAGTTCAGAGCCAAGAAGCATTCTTGGGTCTACGCCCATTGCCATAAATCTCAGGAAGCCTTCCTTTGTAATATCTGTTACAAGGAAACCAATCTGGTCAAGATGGGCATCGAGCATGAGTTTTTTGGCGTTTGGCTTTCCACAGGACTTGTAGCCTACAACATTGCCAAGCTTGTCTATTTCAACCTTATCAACGTATGGCTTGAGAATTTCTGCTGCTATTTCTGCAACACGAAACTCATCGCCCGATACGCCGTAAGCGTTGACAAGCTTTTTGAGTTTTTCCTGGAATGTCAAAATTAACACCTCTCTTTATAAATTATTTACTATTTCTTTAAACAGATTACCGCGCTCCATAAAGTTTTTGTAAAGGTCAAATGAAGCACATGCAGGGGACATTGTGATCACATCGCCGGAAACAGCGTTGGACTTACATGCATTTACTGCATCTCTGAGGTTTTCACAAACAATGATAGGAAGCTTTTCTGCATCGTAACGAGGATTGCTTTCGACAGCATTTTTAATAGCTTGAGCAGTTGCACCGACGAGAACGAGGACCTTGACATGGTCGATGATTTCTTCTGCGAGACCATCAAACGGGATATGTTTGTCAGAACCGCCGGCTATGAGAATCACCTTCTGGTCGAATGAATGGAAACCTGCAATCGTTCTTGTCGGGGAAGATGCGATAGAGTCGTTATAATACTTAACACCGTCAAGTTCGCGGACAAATTCGATACGATGTTCAACGCCGCCGAAGTTTTTCGCAACGTCAACGATAGTTTCAACGTCTACCATATCATAAAGGGCAGCAATAGCTGTCATATAGTTTTCAACATTGTGGAAACCTACGATCTTGATATCCTTGCGCTGAAGAATATTCTTTCTTACGCCGTTTTCGTTGATATAAATCCATTCATCATCACAGCATACACCGTTTTCGATTTCTTCGTGTGGGGAGAAGAGTCTTACCTTGGAAGGAGCCTTTGCAGCCTGATCTTTTGTATAACTGCAGTTCTTGTTGAGAACGACGATATTATTTTCATTCTGATGCATGAAAATATTTTCCTTAGCCCATACATATTCCTCCATGTCCTT
>JAFSBG010000070.1 GCA_017441945.1 Clostridia bacterium | reverse complement strand
GCCGAGCCATTGTGCCGCGCTTGATTGTCCTTGCTCTGACTTCCTGTTCACCTGCTGTGAGGAAGGAGATGAGGCCGAGGAGGCTGTAGGACTTGGCAATAAGTCTGTCAAGACCGGATTCTTCAAAGCCCATTTCGGAGAGGAAGAGCTCCTTTTCTTCCTTTGTCATTTCGGAGATTTCTTCTTCAAGCTTTGCGCAGATAGGAAGAACGTCGTAACCTTCTTCTGCTGCGATCTTTTCAACAGCCTTATACATTTCATTTGTATGGTAATCGCCTGCAAAGTCATTTTCATTCATGTTTGCAGCGTAGAGAACTGGCTTATAGGAGAGAAGGTCGATTGTATCGATGATTTCCTTCTGCTCTTCTGTTGCTTCAAAGGAGCGTGCTGTCTTGCCGTTTTCAAGATGCTCAATAAGCTCGTTGATTGTATCAAGCTCAAACTGAAGAGTCTTATCGCCCTTGAGAGCCTTCATTGTCTTATCCTTTCTTCTTTCGAGGATTTCGAGGTCGGAGAGGATGAGCTCGAGATTGATTGTTTCGATATCTCTGCCAGGAGCGACAGAGCCATCAACATGGATGATGTTCACATCTTCAAAGCAGCGTACAACGTGAACGATAACGTCGACCTGTCTGATGTGTGAAAGGAACTTGTTGCCCAAGCCTTCGCCCTTGGATGCACCCTTAACGAGACCTGCGATGTCGACGAATTCGATGACTGCAGGAGTTACCTTCTTAGCGTTGTACATCTTATCGAGAACATCAAGACGCTTGTCAGGAACTGTAACGATACCTACGTTTGGCTCGATTGTGCAGAACGGATAGTTTGCGCTCTGTGCCTTGAGATTTGTGAGAGCATTGAAGAGTGTGCTCTTGCCTACGTTTGGAAGACCTACTATACCAAGTTTCATATATTAAAAACTCACTTTCTACATAATTTTTCTATTATATTATACAGTATACTTGTGAAAAAGTAAAGAGACAAGGGGTGATTTTTTATCAACATTTTGCTTTCGCAAAAATATCTTTTTGTTTTATTTGTAAATTTCATAAATTGTTAATGCAATTTATCTGTTTTTAATGTATAATAGATATAATATAAAAATAAGCATTACCCGTTTTCCAAAAGGAGAATAAAATATGAACAAACGTATACTTATCGCAGAAGATGATGGCAACATTCGTGAGCTTCTGCTCATCTATCTTGAACAGGAAGGCTACAAAGTCGATGTGACCTGCAATGGCGGCGAAGCTCTCGCCCAGTTCAAGCGTGAACGCCCTGACCTTGTTATTCTCGACATTATGATGCCTGTTGTCGATGGTCTTGAAGTTTTGCGCGAAATCAGAAAGAATCACAAGACTCCTGTCATTATGATTACTGCAAAGAGCCAGACTTTTGACAAGGTCACAGGTCTTGAGCTTGGCGCAGACGACTATATTACAAAGCCGTTTGAAATGCGCGAAGTCATTGCACGTATCCGTGCTCTTTTCAGACGTATCGAAACTGTTTCTACCGGCAGTATTCTGCAGTTTGACAACCTTATTATCGACAAGAACTCCTATAACATCATCGTAAAAGGCGAAGTTATGGAAATTCCTCCAAAGGAGATCGAGCTTCTCTATTATCTCGCATCCTCCCCTAACAGAGTTTTCACACGTGCTCAGCTTCTCGATGATGTATGGGGCTTTGATTATTTCGGCGACACAAGAACTGTTGACGTTCATGTAAAGCGCCTTCGCGAAAAACTTACAGGAGTCAGCACAAAGTGGGAGATAAAGACTGTATGGGGTGTAGGTTATAAGTTTGAAATAGAAGGTTAAAGCATGACCTCCCTTTTCAAGCGATACATGCTTTCTTACGGGCTTGTCATCATCATTGCTTTTTCCGTTCTCGGCGGTCTGTTTTTTGCTCAAACAAACTCTCTCGCTCTTGAAGAAAAGCAGCTCACTCTTTCTGACACCGTACAGAAAGTTGCCGAAAGTACCATGAGCTATCTTTCCGCAGGCAATGAAGTCAGCGGTTTCCTTGCTCAGCAGGCACTGGAGAACAACTTCCGCATCAATCTTATGCAGCTCTCCAGCTATTCGGGCGCTTCAATCTACATCGCAGACAATACAGGTCTTATCACGAGAACCTCGTTTCCCGGCGAACACCGCAATGAGCAAGGTGAATATCTGCCAGAAAATGCAGTAAATCAGCTTGTCAGCACAGGTGAACTCTCCGAGGTCGGCGTTCTCGATGGTTTCCTCTCCGAACCACACTTTACTCAGGGCGTTGCCCTGAAAGATTCCTCAGGAGATGCCGATGTTCTCATCATCGTCTCCATCCCTGCCGAAGCTTCCATGAGATTTTCACAGAATATGATAAGAATATTCCTGTGGTATCTCATCACCATCATCATTATCACTCTTATCGCAACATATCTTATAGTAAAGCAGACTTCCGGACCTATTGTCGCTCTCAGTAAGGCGGCGCAAAGCTTTGCACGAGGCGACTTTTCACGCCGTGTTACCCTGCCTCGCTATCACGATGAGCTTTATACGCTTACCGACAGTTTCAACACCATGGCTGACGAAATCATGAAGAATGAAAACGAGCGCAAAGGGCTCATCGCCAATGTTTCTCACGACCTGAGAACGCCGATGACGACGATTTCCGGCTTTGTCGACGCTATGATAGACGGCACAATCAAGCCTGAAAATCAGGACAAATATCTCAAAATCATTTCCGACGAGGTAAAGCGTCTTTCCCGTCTTGCCAACGATATGGTTGAGCTTTCCCGCTTCCAGTCGGACACATTTGAGTTTACTCCGACTTCATTTGACCTTACAGAAGTTGTCCGACGAATCGTTATATCTTTTGAGCAGAAAATTGTTGAGAAAAATATCGAAATCGATATGGACATCCCTGATGTGCTCAATATTTATGCCGACCGTGACTCGGTTTTCCGCGTGATTTACAATCTCACCGACAATGCTGTGAAGTTTACCAACCAGAACGGCAGAATGGCATTCAAGATAAGCCAGAGCGGCGGCAAGGCTGTTATGAGCATCGAAAATTCCGGTACTCCTATTCCGCCGGAAGAGGCGCGCAATGTTTTTGAGCGTTTCTACAAACTTGATAAATCCCGCAGCGAAAACAAGCACGGCGCAGGTCTCGGGCTTTATATCGCCAAGACTATCGTCGGCAAGCATGGCGGCGATATTTATGCCACAAGCCTGCCTGACGGAACAAGATTCACCTTTAATCTGCCAATAAAGGGACTGAAAGATGAAGTATAACAACATAGTCAAGGGACGGTTTTTAAGCCGTCCCAATCGTTTTATTGCCCTTTGCGAAATTGAGGGCGAGGTTTATAAATGCCATGTCAAAAACACAGGCCGCTGCCGTGAATTGCTGACAGAAAATGCCATTGTATATCTTGATAAAGCGGAAAATCCCGACAGAAAAACTCCATTCGACCTTGTAAAAGTATGTAAAGGTGATTTACTTGTCAATATAGACAGCAACGCGCCTAACAAGGTTTTTCACGAGTATATTCCGAAGCTTTTTGAGGATGTTGTGAAAATAAAGCCCGAATATACCTACGGCAATTCAAGGATTGATTTTTTCGTTGAAACACTGTCCGATAAAAAGCTTATCGAGATAAAGGGTGTCACCCTTGAAAATGACGGCATTGCCCGTTTTCCCGATGCTCCGACAGAGCGTGGAATCAAGCATATTCACGAGCTTATCGAGGCGAAGAAGGCAGGCTTTGACTGCTATATCGCCTTCATCGTGCAGATGGAGGGAATACGTGAGTTTCGCCCTAACTGGACCACCCACCCTGCTTTCGGCGAGGCTCTTACAGATGCTCAGAATAACGGCGTGAAAATCATTGCCCTCGGCTGTACTGTCACCGAAACCGACCTTGATATAACCTACGAAATCCCTGTGATTCTCGAAAAATAATTTAAGCCTGAGATTATCTCAGGCTTTTATTTTACATGTTTCTTTTGTATACCCATCTGACAATCATGGAACGAAAGCCTCCCTTGTGCAAAGGGAGGTGCCCCGAAGGGGCGGAGGGATTGTCAAAAAACATCACAAAACAACCCCTCAGTCGGCCATTCGGCCGCCAGCTCCCCTTACACAGGGGAGCCTTTGAGTGTGCTGCATATCCAGGAACACGAAATCGAATTGGGGCTTTTATTTTATGGTTTTCTCACTATTATTTTTTCGAGGGCATGACAATGTTTCAGCCCGTTTTCGTGCTCATCATTGAATTTGTAGCTCTGGAACATTTCTGTATGCCATTCTGCGTAATATCCCTTTATTTCGTCCTTTTTGAACACACCGACCATTGCATCTTTAAGGTCATCAGGAATCGGCTCTTCATCTGTAAACAGGGCAATTATATGATATCCGCCTGTTTTTGTGTGGGCTTTCATCAATTCAATGATTTTCGGTTGTTTTTCCTTTTCGATAAACTGCAGTACGCCATGCATGATTATCAGGTCATAATTATATCGGAAATCAAAGTCAGGTACATCGCAGATGTATGTATTGATTTCCAGCCCTGCTTGATTTTTGATATAATCAAGCTTTTCGATGGCATTTTGTGAAATATCGAAGGCATCCACATGAAATCCGTGTGCGGCAAGATAAAGAGCGTTTCTTCCGTCACCACAGCCCACATCGAGGATTTTTGCATTATCATGCAATTTACTTGCGATTTCTTCAATTTCCTTGCTTTGCTTGCCGAAAACCGAACGGTTTTTATTGAGATATTCACTTTCCCAGAATGGTTTCATACAATTCCTCCCTGTTTTTGTTTTTTAATCAAGAATTATAGCACTTCATTTATATGATGTCAAGTTTTATTTTCCACTTATTTCTTGACAGTATGGGACATATTGGGTACAATTAAATAAGAAAATTAAAATATGGAAGGACGTATTTTTATGATAAAGCTCTATCCTGAATTTTTTAACGATGTTTTCGGTCCTATCATGCAGCCGGGCTCATCCTCACACATGGCGGCGCCTTGCAGAGCAGGCTATCTCTGCAATTCCCTTTTAGGCGGCGAGGAAGTGGCTGAAATCCTTGTTGAAATGGACAATGACGGCTCTTTCAAGGGCACATTCGGCACAATGAATGAGGACCTCGGTATGCTCAACGGCGCTCTCGGCAGAAAGCCTGATTTCAACGATGGCTTCTTCAAGGTCAAGGATTATCTCCGTTCAAATAACATTCCGTTTAAGTTCGATTTCTGCACAATGAAGGAAAGTGAGCACATCAACTCTCTCAAGTTCATCATCACAGGCGAAAGCGGACGCAAGAGAACTCTCGTTGCCAACTCCATCGGCGGCGGTATGGTTGAAACTGTATGGGTTGACGGCTATGCTTTCTGCGGCAAGGGCGACACCTATGTGCTCTGCGTATTTGACAAGGATGAAAAGATAAATAACACTCAGCTTCTTGAGCGTGTTCTCATGTGTCAGCCTGTTCTTGAACACGGCACCGGCAAAGGTCAGAATGGCGGCGTTATGCACTGGTTCAAGATAGACAGCGAGCTGAATGAAGATGCTGTCGATATGCTTAATGGTCTTGACTATGCGGTTATGAAGCCTGTCCTCCCTGTTCCTACTACTTCAGCTAAGAAAGAACAGCTTTTCGACGATATGGTAAAGTGGCGCGCGCTTGCAAAAGAACAGAACAAGAGCCTTGCCGAAGTTGCCATCGACTATGAAATTGCTGCTTCCGGCTGGACACGGGATGAGGTTATCGCATATATGCGCGATGTTGTGGCTTACAATATGTATCGCAGAACTCACGCTCTTTACGAAGAAGATGTGACACCTATCACAACTCCGTTTACAGAGCTTCACTATAAGAAGTGGCACGCGGCAATGCCTTCTCTCAAGCTGGATATGGGCGTTATTACAAAGTCGATTCAGTACGTTATGGCTGGTCAGCCTCCTGTTGAGGGTGTTCTCAATGTTCCGGGACCTATGGGCACAGGCGGCGGCTTTATCTATGGCGTTGTTTCGGCTGTTCAGGAAAATCTCGGTTTGCCGCTCGAAGCTGTGCTTGAAGGCTTGTTTGTAGCGGCAGGCGTTGGCGCTATCTGCTATACACGCTCGGCTCCTACTGGTGAAGTTATCGGCTGTACCGGTGAATGCGGATGCTGCGCTGCTATGGCTTCTGCCGCTGTTGCAACTATGCTTGGCGCGACTGACGAGCAGATCGAAGCGGCTGCTTCGATGACCTTGCAGGCTTCTGTCGGCTGGCCTTGCGACCCTATCCCGGGCGGCAAGGATATGCCTTGCATGGCGCGTGTGCTTTTTGTTGCCACAATGTCTATCGTCTACGCTCAGTGGGCAATGGCAGGACAGGACCCTGTACTTCCATTCCACGAAGTGCTCGATGTTGCCGACAATATCGGCAGAAATCTTTCGGGCGATCTGCTCTGCACAGCAAGAGGCGGTCACTGCGCCGCACCAACTGCAAGAGCTCTCTCCTGCAAGTTCAGAGAATGGCACAGCAAGCAGTAATTATATAAAATTAACGGCGTGATTATTTCGCGCCGTTTTATTTTACCTTTTACTCTGATTTCTCAAGTTGTTGATGAACTCATAAAAATATGATAAAATAAACTAAACAAACAGGAATTTGACTAGGAGATCGTATATGAAATACAAAGGAACACTTATTGTTGTTAAAGATTGTAATCGTGCGTTTAAGTTCTACAATGATATGTTTGGATTTCAACTGCTTCAGGACAACGATGGGAATATGGAACTGACGAATAATTTATATTTACAGGAATCGGGATACTGGGAACAATTCACAAAAAGAAGTGTAATTCCAAACAGTAATCAGTCGGAGCTGTATTTCGAAGAGCCCAACATAGAACAATTTGTAGAGCGTCTTGAAACACTTTACCCTGAAATCGAATATGTCAATCACCT
>JAFSBG010000069.1 GCA_017441945.1 Clostridia bacterium | reverse complement strand
TGAATATGCAGAAGCAACCGGTTACACTATGCAGGAAATCATCACAATTGCATCTATGGTTGAACGTGAGGCAGTTAAGGAATCTGAACAGAAAACTATCGCAGGCGTAATTATCAATCGTCTTGAACACAGCGCAGATTTCCCTTACCTCAATATCGACGCAACTGTGCAGTATGCACTTCCTGAACATAAAGCAGCTCTTACAACTGAAGATCTTAAGATCGACAGTCCATATAACACATATATTTACAAAGGACTTCCAAAGGGTCCTATCTGTAACCCTGGTATGGGTGCTATTCTCGCTGCAATTCAGCCTGAAGAACATAAATATTATTACTATGTTGCAACTGGTGAGGAAGACGGCAGCCATATCTTCTCCAGAACATTGGAAGAACATAATGAAGCCAGGGCACAAGTTGAAAAGAACAAAAAATAAATGGGGGATATAATGAAAAAACCTGAAATTTTATCGCCTGCAGGCGATATGGAAAAGCTTAAGTTTGCCGTTGCATATGGCGCCGATGCAGTTTATCTGGCAGGCAGTCAGTTCGGTATGAGAACAGGTGCAGGCAACTTCACTTATGAAGAAATGGGTGAAGCTATCAAGCATTGCCATGAAAATGGTGTAAAAGTTATGGTAACAGTCAACACAATGCCACGAAACGACGAGTTTGCTGTTATCGATGAACATATCAGAAAAATCGCAGAACTCGGCGCAGACGGTGTTATCGTTGCCGATATCGGTGTTCTTGAAGTTGTAAAGCGTGTTGCTCCTCAGCTCCGCATCACAATCAGTACACAGGCTAATGTAACAAACTACGGCGCTGCAACAGCTTATTACAATATGGGCGCTAACCGCGTTGTTCTTGCTCGTGAGCTTACACTTGATGAAGTTATTCATATCAGAAAGAACACACCACCAGAACTTGAAATTGAAACATTTATTCATGGATCAATGTGTATGTCGATTTCCGGCAGATGCCTTCTTTCCAACTATATGACAGGCAGAGACTCCAACCGTGGTAACTGTGCTCAGCCATGCCGCTGGAAATATCATCTTGTTGAAGAAAAGAGACCTGGCCAGTATATGCCTATCATTGAAGATGACAAGGGAAGCTATATTTTCAACTCTAAGGATATGTGCATGATTGAGCATATTCCTGAGCTTGTCAAAGCCGGTATCAACAGCTTTAAGATTGAAGGTCGTGCAAAATCTGCTTATTATACAGCAGCAATTACAAAGGCTTATAGAAAGGCCATCGACCTTTATTTTGAAGATCCTGACAATTATGTGCTTCCTGATTCCATCAGAGATGAAATCTTCAAGGTCAGCCACAGACAGTATTTCAATGGTTTCTATTTTGGCGATACAAACAGCCAGGATTATAATGAAAACATTTACATCAGAGACTGGGATATTGTTGCAGTTGTAGACGGTAAGGATGAAAGCGGTCTTACACTTCTCACACAGAAGAACAAGTTCTTCGCAAACGATACACTTGAAGTTCTCAGACCTGACGGTGAATGTATGCAGTTCGTGCCTGAAATTCTTCGCAATGAGCGTGATGAAGACATTGAATCCGCGCCACACGCAGAAATGAAGCTTAAAATGAAGCTTCCATGTGATGCGCCTGCACTTTCAATTATCAGAAAAGAAAAAACAAACTAAAAGGAATATAAATCATGGAAAAATTAGGACTTAATGAAATCAGAGAGCGTTATCTCTCATTTTTCGAAAGCAAAGGCCATCTCCGTATGGACAGCTTTCCACTCGTTCCACAGAACGACAAGACACTTCTTCTCATCAATGCTGGTATGGCACCTCTCAAGCCATATTTCACAGGTGAACAGACCCCTCCTGCACCAAGAGTAACAACTTGCCAGAAGTGTATCAGAACTCCTGACATCGACAATGTAGGTAAGACAGCACGTCATGGTACATACTTTGAAATGCTCGGCAACTTCTCCTTCGGTGATTACTTCAAAAAGGAAGCTGCTTCCTATGCATGGGAATTCGTAACAAAAGTTCTCAATATGCCTGTTGACAGACTTTGGGTTTCCATCTACGAAGAAGATGATGAAGCACTTGAAATCTGGACAAAGGATGTCGGCGTTGACCCAAGCCATGTATTCAGAATGGGCAAGAAGGATAATTTCTGGGAAATCGGTACAGGTTACCCTTGCGGACCTTGCTCTGAAATCTATTTCGACAGAGGTGAAAAGTATAAGTGTGATAATCCAGACTGTGCACCAGGCTGTGACTGTGACAGATATCTCGAATTCTGGAACCTTGTTTTCACACAGTTCAATAATGAAGGTGACGGCAAGTATTCTCCACTCGCAAAGAAGAACATCGACACAGGTATGGGTCTCGAAAGAATTGCTGCAATCATGCAGGATGTAGAATCCCTCTTTGACGTCGATACAATGCAGGATATCATGGGTCACATCGTAAAGATTTCCGGTGTTGAATACCATAGGGACCCGAAGAGTGACGTTTCTCTCCGTGTTATCACAGACCACATCAGAAGCACAACAATGCTCATCTCTGATGGCGTTATTCCATCCAACGAAGGCAGAGGCTATGTTCTCAGACGCCTTCTCAGACGTGCAGTAAGACACGGTAAACTCATCGGTATTGACAGACCATTCCTCACAGAAGTCTGCGATACAGTTATCAAGTGCAACGAGAAGGCATACCCTCAGCTGGTTGAAAAGCAGGAATACATCAAGAAGGTTATTTCCATGGAAGAAGAACGCTTCCATATGACACTCGAAAGTGGCCTTTCCATTCTCGATGATATGCTCGCTGAAATGGCTAAGAACGGCGAAACAGTTATGAATGGCGATAACGCATTTAAGCTTTATGACACATACGGTTTCCCAATCGACCTCACAATCGAAATCCTTTCCGAAAAGGGCCTTACAGTTGACGAAGAAGGCTTTGCAAAGGCAATGCAGGAACAGAAGACAAGAGCTAAGAAGGCAAGAGCAGATGCAAATATTCCTGGCTGGGAAGCTGACGGCGTATCCCTCAAGGAAATTGCGGCTACAGAATTCGTTGGCTATGAACATCACGAATACAAGTCCAAGGTAGTTGCTATTATCAAGGAAAATGCTTTTGCAAATGAAGCTGTTGAAGGCGAAGATGCAACAGTAATCGTTGAAGCTACACCATTCTATGGCGAAAGCGGCGGTCAGATTGGTGATACAGGTGTTATCTTCACAGATAACTGCAAGCTCAACGTTGTTGATACAAAGAAGTCTCCAGACGGCAAGTTCCTCCACGTCTGCAACGTAGAAAACGGTATGCTTTCTGTAAACGATGAAGTTACACTCCAGATCGATGCAAAGCGCAGAAAGGCTATCATGGGCGCTCACTCCTCTGTACATCTTATCCACGAAGCTCTCAGACGTGTTCTCGGCACACATGTACAGCAGGCTGGTTCTCTCGTTGAGCCAAACAGAATCAGATTTGACTTTACGCACTTCTCTGCAGTAACACCAGAAGAACTTGCTAAGGCAGAAGATATCGTAAACGAACAGATCAGAGAAGGTCTTGCAGTACTCAACAAGGAAATGCCTATCGCTGAAGCTAAGGAAATGGGCGCAATGGCTCTCTTCGGCGAAAAGTACGGCAATGTTGTACGCGTTGTCAAGATGGGTGATTTCTCCATCGAGCTTTGCGGTGGTACACATATTGACAATATTGCTAAAATCGGTATGTTCAAGATCACATCCGAATCTTCCGTTGCAGCAGGCGTAAGACGTATTGAAGCTGTAACAGGCGAAGGTGTTATGACATATATGAGAGAGCAGGCCAACCTTATCCACGCTGTTGCCGATGCCCTCAAGACAACTCCTGCAGATATGCATAGAAGAGTAACTCAGATTCAGTCTGAAATGAAGGATCAGCAGCACAAGATCGAACAGCTCGACAGCAAGATTTCTTCCATGATGGCTGTTGACCTCTTCAATTACAGCAAATCTGCCGGTGACCTCAAGGTTATTTCTGTAAAGATTGATAATTCCACACCAGATGCTCTCAGAAGCCTTACAGATGCTATCAAGTCCAAGGCAAGTGATGCAGTTTGTGTACTCGCAACTGTAAATGCAGAAGGTAAGATCAACTTTGCTGCTGCTTGCGGTAAGGACGCAGTTAAAGCTGGCGCTCATGCTGGTAATATTCTTAAGGAAATCGCTAAGATGTGCGGCGGTGGCGGCGGCGGTCGTCCAGACAGCGCAATGGCTGGCGGCTCTAAGCCTGAAATGCTCGAAGTATCACTCGAAAGCGTAAACAATATCGTTGAAAAACAGATCAATAAATAGGAGATAAGTTATGGATTGCATTTTCTGTAAAATCGTAAACGGTGATATTCCATCATCTAAGGTATACGAAGACGATCTCATTCTCGCATTCAATGACATTCAGCCTGTTGCTCCTGTTCATGTTGTTATTATTCCAAAAGCACATACAATGAATGGTGCAGCAGATATTACTGCTGAAAATAGCAGTGTTATTGCTCATATTTTCGAAACAATTCCTAAGATTGCAAAAGAAAAGGGCATTGAAAACGGTTTCAGAGTTGTAACAAACAATGGCACTGATGCTGGTCAGTCTGTAAATCATATCCACTTCCATCTTATTGGCGGCAAGGTTCTTGAAGCCAAAATCGGCTAAGTGGCGCCTGTAATCAGAAAATTAAATAAACTGCCGCTCCTGATCTTTATGATAACAGGATCGGCAGTTTTAGCCATACTCGCTTTTAATGTTGAACTTATAAATACAGATATTCTACGCACTATTCTTTGTATTTCGGCAATATTTTCAGCTGTTGGTCTGGTATTATTGAAGAAAGCAAATCTCATTTTCACGCTCGGACTATCTGTATTTATCTCAACATTATTATTTAATTATACATATCAGAACGACTATATTCCGACAAAAGATATATATGCAAAGAAAATGACGGTCAATATGAATGTTGACCGTATAGCTTCATCTACTGATGACTATATATCTGTTGTGGGCGATATAGAATTAAATGGCAAAAAGCATAAATCTATTATCTATATTGAAAATACCGCCAAATCATTTTTCGTAGGGGATAATATCGAAGCTGATGTCAAAATATACTATTCAAACAGCGAGTATAATCTCGGCCAGCGCATTTTTCTCAAAGGTTATGCCGATGATGCTTACAGACGTCATCGTGAGCTGTCTGCAACAGATAAGCTCAAATACAATATAGATGAATATTGCAAATTATATTCTGACAATATAAGTTCTCTTGTGAAGGCTCTTCTTACAGGTGACAAATCAAATATGGACGAAGAGCTTCGCAATAATTTTTCAGTAAGCGGCACAGCTCATATTATTGCTGTTTCTGGTCTTCATATGTCAATTATGCTTGCTTTCTGCATGAAAATAATGGGCAGAAAAGCGGGTAGTATGATAGGGCTTCCATTGATAATGGCTTATGCTTTCATCAGCGGATTTTCGCCATCATCTCTCAGAGCAGTTATCATGAGTTTCATGATGGTGCTGGCATATTTTATGAAACGCGATTATAATGTCTATACATCATATTTCGCGTCTATGTTCATTATACTGGTAATTAACCCTTTTTCTGTACACAATATAAGCTTTTTACTTTCATTTGCGTCAGTTTTTGGTATCATAATGCTTTATCCCGCATTCGGCACAAGAATAAATTCCATTTGCAAAAGAAACTCGATTATTGGAAAAACGTTGTATTTTATTCTGAGTTCTGCTGCTGTTTCTTTTACGGCAACGGTATTTTCTAATCTTATAAGTGTAAGATACTTTACCAGACTGTCGCTTATTTCAATGATAAGCAATATATTTGTTGTTGCGCCATCATCACTATTACTTGTGCTTAGCATTATCAATTATATTATCTGGAATATCTATTCGCCGGCAGCAACTACAATGGCAAAATATATTATCATGCCTCTTGGCAGACTTATACTTTATTTGAACGATCTCTTTGCAGATATCCCGTTTTCATCGGTCAGAACTGCCGCAGATTATTTATATCCGCTGCTGATATCTATTGTTGCGCTTTCACTGATATACATGCTTGTCAGAAAGAAACTGTGGCTATTTGTTTCAGTTTCCGTAATTGCAGTTGTAACATTTTCATATAACAACTATATCTACGAAAAAAGCAACTGTTTTATCGATATAAAGCTTGTGAATTATCAGCCTATGGCTTTCGTGCATACAAAAGATGAAACATATATCTTGGGAGGCGGCAACGGAAACAGCAGTTCCACCCTTAATCACATAAGCAACAAGCTTTTCGAATATAATACCAAGCCTGATGCGCTTTTCATTTCTAAAATGAATAAAGCCAATATAACCGGCGCAATTAAAGTTAAAGATAAATATCCTGAATGCAGAATATATGGTTCTGATTATACCAGAAAAGAGTATCCTCTGCAATATATCAGATATAAAAACAATTCTGTCAAATCGGAAAATATTTCTGTTCATTTTGAAACTTTACCATACAATGAAGGTGTCATAACTTTAAAAATAGGCGAAACCGATTTGCTTTGGCTTCCGTCTATAACAGAGAACAGGCTTGATGAGTATTTTGAGCTTGACCCTGTGCGTGATGCTGATATCGTTGTTATGAATGATTTGTTTTATATGGACAGATTTGAAGAAAAGATAATGGCTTTTCCGTCACTTAAACAAGTGATTTTATGCAATAATAAGGATGCCACGTGGTTGGATAATATAACCAACGGCATCAGAATTACACAGACCAGCAGGGAAGATGTTTCACTTATCCTGCCTATACGAGGTGAATGATGTCTAACACCGATATTTTGAAAAAGAACATATCCGCAGATGACTTTGGCAGGTTGTATTTTATTTATGGTGAAGAAGCATATCTGCGCGAATATTATAAATCACAAATTATTTCCGCCTTTGAAAAGGATGGATTTTCTGATTTTAATATTCTTGTTTGTGATGCTGACAGCACATCCGCAGAAGAGCTTGAAGGCTTTTTTGACGGACTTCCTATGATGGCTCATCGAAAGTTACTCGTCATAAATGATCTCGATATTGCAAAACTCAACGAAAATATGAAGGAAAAGCTGCCTAAGCTCCTTGCTGATATTCCTGATTATCTTACAGTTATGTTCTATTATTCTTCATCTGAATATAAACCGGACAAAAGGCTTACAATATGGAAGCTTATCGACAAAAACGGACTTGTATGTGTTATTGAACGCGCAGCAAGATCTGATCTTGTGGCATGGATAAAGCGTCGTTTCAAGTCGTGGAATAAAACAATTTCCACTGAAAATGCAGAGTATCTTATGTTCCTCTGTGGTGACCTTATGGTAAATCTCATAAGTGAAATTGAGAAAATTGCCAGCGGTACCAACAGCGATGAAATACAGAAGCGTCACATCGATTTGCTTGCTTCACCTACACTTGAGGCACAGATATTTGACCTTGGTGAGATGGTAACTTCAAAAAAGCACAAAGAAGCCCTTGAAATTCTTGATAAGCTTATAAAGCTTCGTTATGAGCCTATTGCCATAAATGCAGTTCTTTCAAAACAGATTGGCAGGCTTTATATGGCTAAATTGGCCTTGAATAATGGCAAAAGCGAAGACTATATAGCTAAACTATGCGGTTTCAAGTCAAAATACCCTGCGACACTTCTTTGCAAATCAGCAAGAAAATGCAGTCTTGAATGGACAAGAAAAGCTGTCAAAGCCTGCTATCAGAATGATCTTGAAATGAAGAGCAATATTCCCGATAATGAACGAAAGCTGTTCTTTTTGCTTTGTTCACTGGCTCAGGAGGGTAAATAATGAAGCAAAAGCTCTCTCAGGCTATAATTGTCGAAGGCAAATACGACAAAATCCGACTTTCAAATATATTCGATACTATCATCGTTACGACCGAAGGATTTGGCATTTTCAACGATAAATCAAAGCAGAAATACATTAAAAAACTTGCTGATTCATGCGGTGTAATAATACTTACGGACAGTGATGGTGCAGGTTTTGTCATTCGTAATTTTGTTCGTAACATATGCGCAGGCGGAAAGATATATAATGCTTATATTCCCGATATATCAGGTAAAGAAAAGAGAAAAACAGCTCCCTCCAAAGAAAATAAGTTGGGGGTAGAAGGAATAGATGATGATATTATAAGAAAATCAATTGAAAATCTTTCATTATCAAAAGAACAGCCCAGAATTGGAGATATTTCAATGGGAGATTTGTTTGAGCTTGGGATAATCGGCGGAGACAACAGTTCATTTTTACGCAAAGAACTTACAAAGGAAATTGATTTACCTGAACATATATCATCAAAAGCATTGCTTGAAATCATAAATTTAATGTTTTCACTTGAAGAATTAAGGCAAATTATCGCCAACTTATAACAGGGAAGGATGTGGTTACTTTGAAGAAGGTACTTATTCTTACAGTTTCGCTCGGCATGGGGCATAATTCCTCCGCCAAAGCAATTGAAGATGAACTTAAATCTGACGGTATTGATGTGCTCACTCTTGACGTATATCAATATATAAACAAAATCCTCTCAGAAACACTTAATCTTTCTGCTGCTATTTATTCAAAGCTTGTCCCTGACCTTTACAGGACAATATATGAATATCTCGATAAGGATACCAGCGAAGACTCAGGAAGCTTTATAAGCCTCATACACGGCATCTGCGCCACGAAATTTGAAAAGTTATTGGATGACTTTCATCCGGATATAATTGTTTGTACCCATGTTTTTGCCGCTCAGATTATCGATGAAATCAAAAAGCGTAAAAAGACCTATGCAAAACTGATCGGAATAATCACCGACTACACAATTCATCCATACTGGCAGACAGTTTCCACAATGGATTATTACCTTATAGCAAATGAAAAACTTCGTTACAGAGCGATGAAAAAGGGAATACCAGACCATAAAATAAAGTCATTCGGCATACCGGTCAACCCTAAATTCAATATTCCTATCAGTAAAGCAAGTGCACGACAGCAGCTTGAACTGGATGAATCACACAAAGTTGTTCTTGTGATGGGCGGCGGACTTGGATTTGGAATTGATGTTGAAGAAATCGTTGAACTGCTTGACGCTGACCCTGATGTCCATATTATGATAATTTGCGGCAAGAGTAAGAAGCTTTTCAGCAAATTTACAGAATATGAGGAAGAGCATATAACAGGCAGACTGCATATTTTCGGATATGTAGATAATGTTCATATTATGATGTCTGCCGCCGACATATTCGTTTCAAAGCCGGGAGGAATAAGCTCTACAGAAGCGTTTATGAAAAATCTTCCGATGGTTATTATAAATCCGTTGGCAGGGCAGGAGGAAAGAAACGCTGAATTCATGATGAATTGTGGTCTGGCTATCCAGGCTACAAAAACATTTACACTTGATGAAGCGGTCAATCTTCTCATAAACGATAAGATAATGATTGATGAAATATCCGATAATATAAATCGTGTAATCAATAAAAATTCAACAAAAGATATATGTGATTTTATTAACAATTTGTAAGATATAAAAAAACAGTCCATTTCAGGACTGTTTTTTATTATTTGTGATTTCCATATCCGCAAGAGGATTTTTTTCGATAGCTGATTTAAGATTTTCGTTGTTTACATGAGTATAAATACGTGTTGTATCAAGGTTTTCATGTCCCAAAACCTCCTGCAAAGCTCTTATATCAACGCCATTCTGATACATAAGTGTGGCTGCAGTATGTCTTAATTTGTGTACTGACATATTTTTATTATGCAAGCCAGCATTGTCAAGATGCTTTTTTACAAGCCATTTTACAGTCTGAACATTGATGCGATTGCCTTTCTGACTTATGAAAAGGGCATCACCAGCAGAAGAATTAGGGTGGATACGTTTAGGCAGATACATTTCAATAGCCTTCAGACAGGCTGAATTAAGGTAAACAATGCGTTCTTTATTACCTTTACCCGTAACTCTTATATTATCCTCGCCAATATCTCTTATATTAAGACCAACCAGTTCAGATACACGCAAACCGCAGTTCAAAAATAAAGTAATTATACAAAAATCTCGCTCTTTGTGATTTCCATCAATACTGTTAAGCAATTCCACGCTTTCATTAAGCGTAAGAAACTTAGGCAAAGATTTTTTGGTCTTAACAGATTCTATAGTTGTCGTAGGATTATTCTCCACAAGATAAGCCTTATCACAAAGATATTTATAAAATGAACGCAACGCAGAAATCTTACGAGCGAGAGATTTATTTTCAACTCCATAAGAAGTTTCTTTGCTGTTTTGCTGCTTTGGGCGATTCTGAATCATAAACATTT
>JAFSBG010000068.1 GCA_017441945.1 Clostridia bacterium | reverse complement strand
GGGACCGCATTAGCGGTGGATGAGGTGTCACAAAGCACATATGTATGGTTTTTTGCACCATAAAAGCAATGTCCGCCTCTATAGAATTATGTAGGGGACGATCACGATCGTCCCTCGGACCGTCGAGGACGCCGGTCCCTACATTTTATGTGTAGAGTGAGCTGCCCTGCACTTCCGCCCATTTAATGCGCCGCAGGCACATTAACATTTTCCAAAGGAAAATATATCGCATTTGAACAGCAAATATATCGCTGACGAAGTCAATATAGCTCGGCTTTGCCGAATATCGCTTGCCCTTGGGCAAACATTTACATTTTCTTGCCGCGTTCAACACAGGCAACCATAGCGTCGATGATGCTTGCGCGGAAGCCTTCCTGTTCGAGAACCTTAACAGCTTCGATAGTTGTGCCCGCTGGGGAACAAACCATATCCTTGAGTGCGCCCGGGTGCATACCTGTTTCGAGAACCATCTTTGCAGAGCCCAAAACAGCCTGAGCAGCATACTTGTAAGCCTTGTCGCGTGGCATACCGTACATAACAGCGCCGTCAGCGAGAGCTTCAATCATCATGTAAACATAAGCTGGGGAAGAGCCTGCAGCAGCCATACCTGCATCGATCATGTATTCAGCAATGATTTCATACTTACCGAAAGAGCCGAGAAGCTTGAGAACGACTTCAAGATCTTCAGGCTTTACGAGTTCGTTAGGGCATACAGATGTCATGCCTTCAAGCACCATAGCAGGTGTGTTTGGCATTGTGCGGATAATCTTGAGCTCCTTGCCGAAAGCAGCCTTTGTCTTTTCGAGTGTCCAGCCCGGAGCGATTGTTACGATAATTGTTTCAGGACGAACATGATAACGTGTTTCGATGATAACATCCATATAGAACTGTGGCTTGACAGCGAGGAAGAGAATGTCAGCCTGAGCTGCAACCTTCTTGTTGTCATTTGTTACGTTGACGCCCAGGTTTGCCTGTACCTTGTCCAGAGCGCCCTGGAAAGCGTCGGAAGCGATGATGTCTTCCTTTGCAACCAGACCTGCACCGATGATGCCGCCCATAATTGCAGATGCCATGTTACCTGCGCCGATAAAACCTAACTTCATAATATTTCCTCCTTAAATTGTTTTTGATGTTATATTTGCTGCCTCTCAACGAAACAGGAGAGGGTATTTAACATATGTGCAACGCTCTAGACCCCTCCACCACCATTCGGTGGTCCCCCTCCCCTTAACAAGGGGAGGCTGTTGTGGGGCGTAAATTATTCTTCCTCAAATGCACAGCGTGCATTGTAAATGGCTTCATTTTCGTAGTCATAAGCCATATTTCTTATATTTTCCTGCAGAATAAGCTCGATGATGCTGTCTGTATCCACATCCGATTCGTCGATATCGGTTGTTTCCTCAGGGAACTTTTCTGTGTCAGGAGTAATCCAGTAAAGCGCCATCTTCTTGTGGCTTTCAAGGTCATTGACCTTATTTGAAATGAGATTCTTGACGATATCCTCGGCGGCAAGCCAGTATCTCTCATCGCCTTCCTCATCTTCAAACTCACCGAGAGCGTGAACAGCAACACAGACCTCATCCCAGGCAGATGTCAGCCCGTGAGGATTTTCCTCATAAATCGAAGGGGACATCGCCATAAGCTCATCCCTTACAGAAACAGCGATTTCCTCGCAAAGCTCAAAGGCAAATTGCCAGATTATATGGTCTTTAAAGTTGATATCAAAAATACTTGGCTTGTTTTCCATAATACCACCTTAGTTGAAGCTCTGCTCTGTGCGGTTGATGATTTCGTCCTGAAGTGCCTTGGAAAGATTTCTGAAATGGTCAGAATAGCCTGCAACACGGACGATAAGGTCCTTGTAATCCTCAGGATTCTGCTGAGCCTTGATAAGTGTCTCACGGTCGATAACATTGAACTGAATGTGGTGTCCGTCGAGAGCGAAATATGCTCGGATAAGATTTGCAAGCTGCTCGAGGCCGTCTTCGCCTTTGAGGACGGAAGGGGTGAACTTCTGGTTGAGCAGTGTGCCGCCTGTCTGCAGATGGTCCATCTTGGAGCAGGACTTGATAACCGATGTAGGACCATAGATATCAGCGCCCTTTTCAGGGGAAATACCTTCGGAAACAGGCTTGTGAGCCAGTCTGCCGTTAG
>JAFSBG010000067.1 GCA_017441945.1 Clostridia bacterium | reverse complement strand
GTCTTTCACAAAGAACGAGATACCAAACAAGGCAACCATAACAATGGCATAGACTGCATAAAATGCTCGCTTGATGTCTGCTCCTATTTTGATACTGCCGATATAAAACACCTTTCCCAATGCAGGATTGGACAGAGCACAAAAAACAAAGACTACTGCCACAATCAGCATTACAAGGCTAATCAGCCTTAATGTTCTTCTTGCTTTCATACAATCACACTCCTTTGTCAACTTCAGGTTTGCTGTAAACTATTCATTTTCAAACTTCACCGTTACTGCATAGACTTCTTCGTAATTCAGCTCGGCGTACTCCTCAGGGGTGTGGAAATATTCCACGCCGTATGAAGTCACCATGCTCTTTGTCGTTGCAATCTGGACGGCGACGGGGATTTCCTTGCCATATTCGATGGCGCTTGTATTCTCAAGAAATGATGTTGCCACCGCCATGCGGAAAGGCTTTTTCTCACCCTCAAAGTTGGTGCGGCCGCTGTTGTTCTCGCTCTGCAGAGCGATGCATATTCCCTCGGAAATATTGTCAAATTCAAAGGCGATTCTGCCCTTTTCATCGACAAACTGACGGCTTATGCTGTGGTGTTCCTCCCATTCCTCGCCATCAAGCTTCCACACCACGATGTCCATGCTTTTCACATCTTTGTCGAGGATGAAATCATAGATATACTGGTCGTTTTCCTTGCCTAAAAGGGAGAGCAGATCCGCCTCCTTCTGGGTAAAGGAAGCAGGGAAGAAGGTCATCGGCTCATTGCCCTTCGTGCAGGCTGTACACAGCAAAAGCGTAAATATCGTAATAACTAAAAGTAATTTTTTCATTATATTTTACCTTTGGTAGTTATATTTAGATCTTCAACATATTTCAGAAGGGACGACCATCGGTCGTCCGCGGGCGGGCACAGAGACCCGCCCCTACAGTAGCATTTTCTTACTTGCCGACGCAGAATTTGCTGAAGATTTCGTCGATGACATCGACTGTAGGATTCTTGCCGATTATCTCGCCGAGGTAGCCGAGACCGCGCTCTGCATCAAGCAGGAAAGCATCGGCTGTCTGCCCCATACGGGCGGAAATTTCAGCATCATAGAAGGCTTCTGCCGCCTTCTGCAAAAGACCTGCCTGGCGGGCATTTGTAATAAGAGTTTCATTTTCATCATAATCCACAAGGCTCTCAAGATAAGCTATGAATTCTTCCACTCCGTCGCCCGTTTCAGCCGAAATATAGAATACCTTTTCAAAGCCGAATGTGTCTGTGATGCGGACACCCTTGTCCGATTTATTGATGACGAGCACCGAGGTTTCAGCCGCCTTTGCCACATTCATCGAGCGGTAGTCATCGCTTGTCACATCACCCGAGCCGTCGAGCACGCAGATGACGAGGCGCGCCTGCTTTGCCGCCTCGATAGAGCGCTCGATACCCAGCACCTCAGCCTTGCTTGTGCCCTCACGGATGCCGGCTGTGTCCACAAGACGAAGCACTGTGCCGCCCAAGGTTACAGTACCTTCGATAGTATCGCGTGTTGTGCCCTCCTCATCGGTGACGATAGCGCGTTCAAAGCCTAAAATTCGGTTGAGAAGGCTTGATTTGCCCGCATTTGGGCGGCCGATAATGGCGCAAGGCAAGCCGCCTGCGATAATCGAGCCCTTGTCGAATGTGCTGTGGAGCTTGTTGATTTCTGTCTGAGCGAGGGTGAGCAGCTCGACAGCCTTTTCATACTGCCAGTCCTCAATATCCTCGTCGGTATAGTCGCAAACGGCATAAAAATGAGCAAGAAGCCCTGTCACGCCGTTGTAAATGCGAATAATTTTATTGTAAATGCCGCCGTCAAGCTGATTTATTGCCGCTTTCGCCTGAGAAAGGCTTTCAGCGTGGATAAGGTCGCCGACAGCCTCGGCAGATGTAAGGTCAAGCTTGCCATTTAAAAATGCGCGTTTTGTATACTCGCCGGCCTCGGCAAGACGGGCGCCAGCCTGCTGACCTGAGCGAAGCAATTCCTCAACAACAGCCTTGGAGCCGTGGCAGTAGATTTCCGCCATTTTCTCGCCTGTGTAGCTCTTTTCTGTGAAAAGAGTGGCAAGACAACGGTCGATAACCTTGCCATCGCGTGAAAGCGCCGAGCCGTAGAGCATTTTTTTAGGGTCTTTTTTATTGTTGGTGATGAATATTTTATCGAAAATATCCCATGCATCGTCGCCCGAAAGACGGACAATGCCGATAGCGCAAGGCAGCGAGCCGCCCGAATAGCTGATAATTGTATCCATAAATGTCTCCTTTCATAATTGGAGGGTTGATTTATTAAAAAACGGACCGTCCGGGAGGCCGGTCCCTACAAAAAATATACCATAAAACGGCACACAGGGCAAGGGAATATGGCTATTTTTGACAGATTTCAAAAAAATTATAAATTTCCGAAAATTTTTCTTGACTTTTGCAAAATCTGTGGTATACTAAAAATGTTGCGAATATGGGAGCGGATGGGTGCTGGTGTGCCCTCTGGTCTTCAAAACCAGTAATTGGGGTTAAAACCTCATAGGTGGGTTCAATTCCCACACGTTCCCGCCACAAAGCCACTCTTATCGAGTGGCATTTTTACGCAAATCCCGCTACAAGGCGGTTTACATATAACAATCGCTGCGAAAGCAGTTTAATATAGATCGTCGCGTCACCTGATGCGATTTTATTTTGTCCTAACCGCACAAAATGCGGTTTACATACACAAATTGCCGTGAAAACGGTTTAAATATATACGACCGCTCACAGCGGTCACTTTGTGAACTCTACACATACTCCATATCGGAATGCGAGTGCCGATGTGGTCTCTTCATGTTTTACATAAAGCAGGACTTTGAGTCCTGCTTCCTTTCACTAATCACTGCGAAAGCAGTTTAATATAGATATCCCCAGCGAATATCTTCCGTTACAACCGCTTAAACGCGGTTTACATATAACAAATACCGTGAAAATCGGTTTAATATAGATGAAGCCACCCAATCGGGTGGCTTTTTTGTTGCAAAAACGCCTGTAGTATGTTATGCTATGGGTATAGACCAAAAAGGGGGGCATCATAATGGCAGTCAAGGGATGTATAAATATAACCTGCGCCGCTTATCACAAGCGCATTTCATATAAAAAATCGGACGATTTCTGTTCAAAGTGCGGTCAGCCGCTTTATTACGTCTGCAAAAAGTGCTATAAGCCTCTGGAAAATGCCAGCGACAGATATTGTCCTGAATGTAGTGAAGAAATGGCGCAAAAGCGTGAAGCTATGAAGGAAAAGGCTGCAAAGGCAGGCAAGGTGGCTCTCAAGGCAGGCGAAGTGGCTATAAAAGTTGCGCCTTTTGCCGCAAGCATACCTGGCATAAAGAAAATCGCACCGAAAATCCAGAAAGCCGCACCCGTCGTGGAAAAGGCAATAAAAATTGTAAAGAAGTAAAGTTAAAGCCACCCATTCGGGTGGCTTTTGTTGTTTGTACTATTTATACATTTCAAGTAATTCTTCAAGCGTAATGACAATCCCTACTTTTTCTAAATGGCTTTTTCTTTCAAAATACAACTTGGCTAATATATCTTTTACTTCCGCGCCATAATGTATTCGATTATGGCAGTTACTGCAAAGTGAAACTATGTTTTCTTCTACATCTAAAGATACATTAAATTTATCAGAAAAAGCTAATGGAATTAAATGATGTGGTTCTGTGTATCCTTTATCCGAGTTTTTTCTTATAAAAACTTCATGATTCAAGTCCACTTCGCATTTATAATCTGCGTGACTCAATGCGTTAATTGCAACTTTTCTATCTCTCCGATAAATCTTGCATCCTTTTATCAACAGTGGTTCTTGTTTTTTACGAGCAATTCCTTTAAACGCAAATCTTTTCTTATTTCCCGAAAAGTCACTATTTACAATTTGAATAAAAAATTGCTCATCCTGTGCATTCGCTGTCTTTTCAGTAACATTATCTATGTACTTCGCAAGCTCATCGGAGATTATATGCGGTCCTCGTACTTGCGTTTCACCATTTTCAAATATATTTTTATATGTTAAAAGGGTTTCTCCATATTTCTCAAGCACTTCCAACTCCATATATCTGCCATAGTTTGTATAAGTTGTACCATCTATGACGTACTTGCTATCGTCAATTTCAACCTTTGGCTTATCAGTCTTGTTAACATAGCACTTATACATTATTGCAGAAATAGGCTTTCCTACATATATGTATACAATATCTCCACATTTAATACTAGAGCTTTGCTTCCAATCAATCGCTTTTAACTCATTGAACGCGTTATATACATCATATATTTTCATATTGCATGGAATAAGCCATTCTGCCATATTATTTCTCCTTTATCTCTGCTTTTCGATAAGTTCCTTTGCCAGAGCGAGAGCTTCGTCGGAATATGGCACTGTGCACTGAGCAACTGCAGGTCCGCCGCCGCCCTTGCCAGGGAAGGAAGCCATAAATTCACGCACAACTGCGCCCATATTATAATTCTTCATGCCCTTTGTCATTGCCATAATGAGATTGAGAGTCTCGCCCGACTTATTTGTCACCATAACTGCGCACTGATTTTCAAGCACAGCCTTGTCGATAGCCGCCTTGATGAGGTTTTTCTCCTCAAGATGTGCGATAATCAGCTTGTGGTCGCCCTTGTCTTCGCCCATAGCGAGAAGATTCTTGCAGTCGGCTTCGCAAAGCTCAGCTTTGAGGTGCTGAAGATCGACAAATGCCTTGTCGTACTTTTCCTTGAGCTTAGTCAGTTCAGGCATAACCTCTGTCTTATCCTGCACGCCGAAGAAATCCTGCACAGCTAGAAGATGCTCGAAAACCTCAAAGCGGTTTTCCTTTGCACGGTTACCGAACTTATAGTAGATTCTCCACACACCGCGGACATCCTTTGTGCCTGTAATGACGCACTTTTCAACCTCGCCTGTTGTGTGAGGATGTGTACCGCCGCAAGGGTTGACATCGAGATTTTCGATAGTCACAACGCGGATTATCTCATGTGTGAAAGCCTTTGCAGGCAAGCCCAGACCCTGAGCCTCATCTTTTGTATAGAAATTGATGAAAATAGGGCGGTTTTCGGCGATAACTTCGTTTACGCGCTTGTTGAGAGCGAACATTTCCTCGTTAGTAAGCTTTCTGTCAAGCTCAACATGAGATGTGCCGTGCTCGATTCGGGCGGCAACAGTTTTTGCGTTAAACTCGGTTTCAGCCACAGCAGAGAAGATGTGCTGACCCATATGCTGCTGCATCTGGTCAAATCGGAAGTCCCAGTCGAGCTGGCACTTGACTGTCTTGCCCTCGTCAATCGGAGCGTTGGCAAGATGGACATGGCCTGTCTTGTCTTCATAGACGTCGATGATTTCCACGCCGTCTATTGTACCCATATCGGCAAGCTGACCGCCGCCGCGGGCAAAGAATATTGTTTTATCGAGATAAATCTTATAGTTTTCGCCGTCCTTTTCGCATTTTGTGACAACGGCGTCACACTCGCGAAGGTAGGCGTCACGATCGTAAAGTTTTTCTGTCATGGTAAATATAGTTGTTCCCCATTGAGCCGGCTCAATGGGGTCCCCTTTCTATTTAATACTCGCTCGGCGAAATGAATTCGCCGGCTCGGTACGCCGACACTCGTCGGCGGCGTCTGGATATTGCTTCATTCGAGACATAAATTACACAGGCTGTGCATTAGTCAAACAGACCGTCGGGGACGCCGGTCCCTACAACGAGCTGTGTAGGGGCGACCATCGGTCGTCCGCTTAAAGCAGTCTTGTATTATTTATATTGAGTGCAAAGTTGAGGCCGAGATATTCAGCGGCTTTGCGGCACATGAGCATACGGGAAAGGAAAATCTCGAAATAATTCATCACCGGCGAAATTGAAGTGTCGATGGAAAGCTCGAGAGTCACCGACATGGAATCTCTGTCGAGAGTCAGCCCCGAAGTGTAAACTGCGTAGTTTACACGGTCGTGGATATCATATTCGCTCATATTTTTCTGGCGGACACGGCTGCGACGCACATCGGACTTGTCGGCGAGGATAAGCGCCGCCGAAATAGGGGAGACAGGACCGCCTGTGCCTTCGTCGTGATGACCGATAGCACAGATAACGTCGGCGATTTCCTCAATATCCATACCGATGCGGATGAGAAGGTCGTGCGCGATGAGTGCGCCCGACTGGGCGTGGTCCTTGCGGTTTACGCAGTTGCCGATATCGTGCATATAGCCTGCAATGCGCGCAAGCTCGACTGTGCGCTCATCATAGCCTAAAAACTCCAGAATGTCGGAAGCCTTATTGGCGCACAGGGTGGCGTGAGCAAATCCGTGGTCGGTGTATCCCATAACGCCCAGGACATCGTTGCCCTTCTGAATGTATGTATTTATTTCGTAATTGCTTTTGATCTGGTCGAATGTTATCATATTTTCTCCTTTCATAGGAGGGATTTCTATCTGACGAACAAAGTTCGTCTGCGGGACGTCGAGGGCGCCGTCCCCTACAAAATTATGTGTGCTTCGCACGGATTGAATAAGTTTCGCTCCCTCCGTCACACTATCGTGTGACACCTCCCTCTACGAGAAGGAGGCAAGCGGGATTTTTGTTTAATATGCCCGTTTACAAAATATACCCCGACATACATCGGGGTATATTATCAGGTTAATAGTTGAAAGTGAAGAGTGAAAAACTATTGTGTGACAAGTCACATTTTATAAGTTCTCTCCCCCCGTCACTTCGTGACACCCCCCTCGTCAGAGGGAGGCAAGTTTATCTGCTTCATGCCGTCAGGCACAAATTAGATGCCCATTTCTTCCTTAACTTCCTTGAAGCACTTGATAGCGAAATCGAGGTCTTCCTTGGAGTGGCCAGCAGAAATCTGAGTACGGATTCTTGCCTTGCCCTGTGGAACAACAGGATAGAAGAAGCCAACAACGTAAACGCCCTTATCGAGCATACGCTTTGCGAATTCCTGAGCTACCTTTGCATCATAGAGCATAACTGGAACGATTGGGTGTGTGGATTCTGGAATATCGAAACCGAGCTTGCCCATTTCTTCACGGAAGTACTTTGTATTTTCGTGAACCTTATCTCTGAGAGCTGTGGATTCGTTGAGCATCTGGAATACCTTGAGAGATGCAGCAGCGATAGCTGGAGCAAGAGTATTGGAGAAGAGGTATGGACGGGAGCGCTGACGGAGAAGGTCAACGATTTCCTGACGAGCTGCTGTGAAGCCGCCGGAAGCGCCGCCGAGAGCCTTACCGAGTGTACCTGTGATGATGTCAACTCTGCCCATAACGTCGCAGTATTCAGCTGTGCCGCGGCCGTGTTCGCCCATGAAGCCTGTGGAGTGACATTCGTCGATCATAACGAGAGCGCCGAATTCGTCAGCGAGGTCACAGATGCCCTTGAGGTTAGCGATATAGCCGTCCATGGAGAATACGCCGTCTGTAGCGATGAGCTTGATACGAGCGCCCTTATCTGTTGCTTCCTGGAGCTTAGCACGGAGGTCTTCCATGTTGTTGTTCTTATAGCGGTAACGAGCTGCCTTACAGAGGCGGATACCGTCGATGATGGAAGCGTGGTTGAGTTCGTCGGAGATAACAGCGTCTTCAGCTGTGAGAAGTGTTTCGAAGAGACCGCCGTTAGCGTCGAAGCAGGAGCCGTAGAGGATACAGTCGTCTGTACCTACGAAATCAGCGATAGCTCTTTCGAGGTCCTTGTGAACCTGCTGTGTACCGCAGATGAAACGTACGGAAGAAAGACCGAAGCCCCAGTTGTCATAGGATTCCTTAGCAGCCTTGATGAGTTCTGGGTGGTTGGAAAGGCCGAGATAGTTGTTAGCGCACATATTGAGAACGCCGTTAGCCTTTGTTGTGTCGATCATGGACTTCTGAGGAGTTGTGATAACTCTTTCGTCCTTGTATGTGCCGGAAGCCTTGATGTCTTCGAGCTGCTGAGCAAAAATCTTTAATGTATCGTTGTTCATAAGATATTTCTCCTTTTGTTTATTTTGGCAGGGTCTACTGTGGACAAACCACGGCTTGTCCCTGCATATTTATACGGAAAAGGTTTTTAACAACCCCTCCGTCACACATTTGTGTGACACCTCCCCTTGCACAGGGGAGGCTCATTTTATTATTTATATTCTCCCCTAAAAGAGGAAATCCTCCCGATTTTGACGAATTCATTTCGGCAAAATCACACAAGACGAGTGTAAGGGCATAGTCTTGATTAATTTTTGGGGACCCCATTGAGCCTGCTCAATGGGGAGAGCGCAGCGACTTACTTGTCCCAGCTGAGAACGACCTTACCGGACATACCGGAGATCATTGCTTCAAAGCCCTTTTCAAATTCTGTGTAGTGGAAGCGATGTGTGATAACTGGTTCCATATCGAGACCGCCCTGTACCATGTGCTTCATCTGATACCATGTCTGGTACATCTTTCTGCCGTAGATACCCTGGATTGTGAGACCCTTCATGATGATTGTGTTCCAGTCTGTCATCATATCCTTGCCCTGGAGGCCGAGGAGAGAAACCTTACCGCCGCACATCATGTTGTTAAGCATCTGCTTGAATGCTGGCTGAGCGCCGGACATTTCGAGACCTACATCGAAGCCTTCGTCAATGCCGAGTTCCTTCATAGCTTCTTCAAGGGATTCTCTGCCTACGTTTACGCACTTTGTTGCGCCCATCTTCTTAGCGAGGTCGAGACGGTAGTCGTTAAGGTCTGTGATAACAACAGAACGAGCACCTGCGAACTTAGCGATACCAACTGCCATGATACCGATTGGGCCTGCGCCTGTGATAAGAACGTTCTTACCAACGAGATCCCACATAAGAGCTGTATGTGTAGCGTTGCCGAATGCATCAAAGAAGGAAACTACATCGTCCTTAAGGTCGTCTTCGATTGTGACAACATTGGAAGCAGGAATGCAGAGGTATTCAGCGAAAGCACCGTCACGGTTAACGCCGACACCGCGTGTCTTTTCACACCACTGACCGTTACCTGTACGGCAGTTGTAGCACTGACCGCAAACGATATGGCCTTCACCGGAAACGCGCTGACCAACCTTGAGGCCTTCTACGCCTTCACCAAGAAGGGCGATTTCGCCAACATATTCGTGGCCAACTGTGAGAGGTGGATTGAGGTTCTTCTGGGACCATTCGTTCCATTCATAAATGTGAACGTCTGTGCCGCAGATAGCTGTCTTCTTGATCTTGATAAGAACTTCGCCAGCCTTTGGAGTTGGAACCGGGACCTGCATAAGTGTGAGGCCCTTAACTGGACCAGTCTTAACGAGAGCATCCATCATTGTAGGAATCATAACTCTATTCTCCTATCTTAAATAAATTATTAGCATTTTTGTGCAATGTCAGGCTTGATTTCGGCATTTTTTTAACGAGATACGCGCGCAAATTTACGCCTTATATTACATTTATTATTTTATCACCAATAAAGCTGATTTTCAAGGGTAAATTGAAAAGAATTGTAAATAATATTGTGTATAGTTCGCCTGCGGCGAAACGATATGTGCCATGCACACGATATATTTTCCTATGGAAAATGTTAATGTGTGATAAATCACATTTAATAATATCTCTCCCTCAGTCTTGCTTCGCAAGCCAGCTCCCTCGTCAGAGGGAGCCAAGAAAAAGCTCCCTTTGCACAGGGGAGCCTCCGGATCGCCCAATCTCAAAGCCTCCCATTGTTAAGGGGAGGGGGACCGTTGGAACAACGGTGGAGGGGTGTAGGGCGTAGCCCGTCTATTTAATCTATCCTATCCAATGCATCGCTACATGAATTGCATCAAAGATGCATTATGGTGCCTGCGGCGCATTGAATAATACGGGCGGGCATGGAAACCCGCCCCTACGATAACAAACCACGACAGATAAAAACTGTAGGGGAGGGTCTCTGCGCCCTCCCGCATACTATCATAAAAACTTTTTAAAAATCTTTGGAACAAAATCTATTTTTTACAGTCTAAAGAAATGTGACACGCAAAATCACAATAAACATACAACAAACATACGACTTTTTAACACTGAAAGGAATATTTAAAATGAAGAAAATCACAGCACTCACACTTCTCGTTATCATGTGCATGGGTCTTTTCGCAGGCTGCTCCTCTGAAGAAGGCACAGCATCCACAAAGAACCCAGCAGTATCCGACATCGTTACAGCTATCGACGAAAAGCTCGTTGAAAATGTAGGCGGCGAAGAAAACATGATCGCTAAGATGGAGGGCGACGACGAAATGACAGCTACATTCTACTATCTCAACACAGAAGATCTCGAAAGCTACTCCCTCAAGTTCCCAATGATCAACGTAAAGGCTGAAGAAGTTTTCGTTGCAAAGGTTAAGGACGGCAAGATGGACGCTGTTAAGGAAGGCATTGAAAAGCGTCAGGCTGACCTCGATGCACAGTGGAAGCAGTACCTCCCAGACCAGTACGAACTGGTTGAAAAGGCACAGACTGTTGTCAACGGCAACTATGTTCTCTTCGTTGTATCCGAACACGCTGACGACATCGTAGGTGTATTCAACGAAATGACAAAGTAATCATTTTACATTATGTGCAGGGGCTGGTTTCCACGCCCGCCCGCAAACAATATACAAACACCACACAGGCGGAACAGCGTTTCCGCCTGTTGTTATGTGGAAGGGTAACCCCCATTAAAAGGCTTCTCCTTGAGGAGAAGCTGTCAGCTTTGCTGACTGATGAGGTGTAGGGCGCAGCCCGTTTATTTAATATGCCTTTCGGCACCACCTCATCCGTCACCTACGGTGACACCTTCCCCAATGGGGTCCCCAGACAGCCTGCTGTTTGGGGTATGAATCAAGGGGAAGGCTCAAAAATGCTTGTACTCAATGTTATCTCCCGCATCCCCTTGACACTTTTCATTTAATACTATACCATTATAATAGGTGGGTATGCGCCTGCCGAAACTGCATTTTTATTTTTTGAAAGGAAACCCTGCCTATGGTTTTCAGCTCGATTCTCTTTATGTTCATATACCTGCCTTGTGTGCTGGGTATATACTACGCCTTGCCTAAGAAATTCCGCAACGGCGCACTTTTTCTCCTGAATCTCATATTCTACGGCTGGGGTGAGCCAATCTACATCACCATTATGCTGCTCAGTACTGTCATCGACTACACCCACGGCATCTTAGTCGAAAACAACCTTGCAAAAGGCAATGTAAAAAAGGCGAAATTATGGGTATCTTCCTCGATATTCTTCAATCTTCTCCTGCTTACATTCTTCAAATACTTTGACTTTATCATCGGCAACATTCTTGCCATTGCGCCGAATCTTCCAATCAAGCCATTGGGGCTTCCGCTGCCTATCGGCATTTCATTCTATACATTCCAGACAATGTCCTACACCATCGACGTATTCCGCGGCGATGCAAAGGCACAGCGCAACATCTTCGCTTTCGGCTCTTTCGTAACACTTTTTCCACAGCTCATCGCAGGTCCTATCATTAAATATAAGGATGTTGACGACCAGCTTACACACCGCAAGGAGTCTGTCGAAAAGTTTGCAAAGGGCGTTGAAACCTTTATGGCAGGTCTGTGCAAAAAGGCACTCCTTGCCAACAACATCGGCCCATTATGGGACAGCATTTACGCAACCAATATGGCAGACCAGTCGGTCCTCTCCCTGTGGCTCGGCATTATCGCATTCGTGCTTCAGCTTTACTTCGACTTCTCCGGCTATTCCGATATGGCGATAGGCTTAGGCCGTATGCTGGGATTTGAGTTTATGGAAAACTTCAATTATCCGTTCATCTCAAAGAGCATCACAGAGTTCTGGAGAAGATGGCACATCTCTCTCGGCTCATGGTTCAGAGAATATGTCTATATCCCTCTCGGCGGCAACCGCTGCTCGAAGGCGAGAAACTTCTTCAACATCTTCGTTGTATGGGCAACAACAGGCATCTGGCACGGCGCAAGCTGGAACTTCCTTATCTGGGGTCTTATCTTCGCTGTACTGCTTATGTTTGAAAAGGGCTTCCTTCTCAAAAAGCTCCAGAAAGCACCAGGCTTTATCGCACACTGCTACACATTGTTCTTCGTTCTGCTCTCTTTTGTATTCTTTGCTATCGAAGGTATGGGCGCAGGGCTTGAATACATGGGCGGTATGTTCGGCTTAAACGGTCTCCCGCTTATCAACGCAGACTTCCTTTACAACATCCGCAACTACGGCGCCCTTCTTGTGCTTCTCTTTATCGGCGCAACCCCTGTTGTAAAGAACACATTCTGTAAAATCCGTGAAAACAAAAACGAATGGCTTGTGCCCGTGCTTTGCGCAATCGGTCTTATCATTTCGACAGCATACCTTGTCGACGCAAGCTACAACCCATTCCTTTACTTCCGTTTCTAAGAGGTGAATTATGAATAAATACAGCAAAATAACAACTTTCACCTTTGTCGGCTTCATTGCAGTTTTCTTCCTTCTTCTCATTATTATGCCAAAGAGCGAGTTTTCCGAAATGGAAAACAGAAACCTTGCACAGATGCCGAAGTTTACATTTGAAAGATTATTCAACGGCAAGTTCACAGCCGAATTTGAAGAATATGTCACCGACCAGTTTGCATTCCGTGATACATGGGTGGGCATGAAATATTTCTTTGAAAAGGCGCTTCTCAAGACAGAGAACAACGGCATTTATTTCGGCAAGGACGGATATCTTATGACAAAGTTTGTCAAGCCTGACGACAGCCGTCTTGACATCAACTACGGCGTTGTCCGGAAGCTTTCCGACTCTCTCGATATCCCTGTCCGTTTCTCCCTTATTCCTATGGCAAGCTATGTCCACGCTGACAAGCTGCCAGGCAATGCAAATCCATATAATCAGCAGATTCTTTTAGACAGAGCATCTCAAATGGAGGAATATTTCGACCTTAGCCAGGCGCTTCTCGCTCATAAGGACGAATACATCTACTACCGCACAGACCACCACTGGACAAGTGACGGCGCATATTATGCTTATGAAAAAATCTGTCAGGAATACGGCATGACACCCCATGACAGAGTGCTCCGAAAGGAATATCCTGAGTTTTTCGGCACACTTTACTCCAATGCAGGCGCAAGAATGGTTGAGCCTGACACAGTTACCACATTTATGGTGCCTGAGCTTTCTGTAAAGGACGAAAACGGCAACGATATTCCGCTTTACGATGAATCCTTTGCCGACAAGAAGGACAAATACTCGGTATTCTTCGGCGGAAATCCTCCTCTTGTTGTTCTCGACAACGCAGAAATCGAAGACGGCGAAAAGCTCCTTCTCATCAAGGATTCCTACTCCAATTCTTTAGCTCCATATCTCACACATAATTTTGATGAAATTCATGTATGGGATTTGCGCGCAAACAAGACAAGCATTTCCGAATACGTCTCCGCAAACGGCATCACACAGGTGCTTGTGCTCTATTCAACGGAAAATTTTGCATCCGACACAAATATCATGTTCATGAGTAAGTAAAAAGGTTTTGCATATAATAGCTTTGTGCCCGATATGGGCGCTAAAAACTCACGAATGGGGAGTGAGCATAAATGAAAGCGAAAAACGTTGCAATGATGACTCTGGGAATCGGTGCGCTCGGTATTGGTGCAGCGGCTTACGCAGGGTCAAAGCTGAACAAAAGCGGCATGACGCCGATGAAAGCAAAACTGAAAGAAGCGGCAGATAAAATAATGCCGTAGATAACTAAAAGGGGAAAAGCTTCCACATCCTGTGGAAGCTTTTTTAATTTTATCCAGACACCTCGGCTCCCTCTGACGAGGGAGCTGGCAAAACCTATGGTTTTGACTGAGGGAGAGAACTTAAAGGCTCTATTTTTTAGCATTCTCTCCTTCCACCGCAAGCGGTCCCCCTCCCTCGTCAGAGGGAGGCAAGAAAAACTGTATAATAAAAAAGCCACCCTTTTCAGAGTGGCTTTTACTTTATAAATTAGTCGTTCCAGAGAGCAGCATCGCCGATGAATGCGCCTTTGGAATATGTGCTCGATTTGAACCATTCACCCTGTACAGGATTTTCTGTTCTTGATTCGATCTTTATTTCAAGCTTGTATGCGTCTGTTACATCGATTTCAAAGTCTTCAGGTGTGTGACCTTGGAAAATCGGTTCAGACTGGTATGCAAGCTTTCCGTCAACATAAATATTGAAGCGAACGCTGTTGAAATTATCATTTTTATGTGCTTCGCAGAGATAGAATGTACCTGTGAAACGAGTATATTCGCCGTTGAGAAGATATGTGCTGTCCTCTGTGCCGAATTTCATGAAGCTTTTAAACTTTTCGCCGTTATTAGCTGTATGATACTGTTCGTATGTATCGCGGTTGATATATGGCTGACCTGCAAATGCCTCCATATCACCGAGCCACTTTGCTGGCTGATTGTATGCCGGGTCATTGCCGAGAACAACTGTCTGTGTTGCGCCGTCCCATGTTACGTTGAGACCGAGGGCAGAGCTGATTGCACGGATTGGAAGATATGTTGTGCCGTCAATTGCAAATGGCTCAACAACCTTGCCTGTCGCATCCTTTGGGATGAGTTCTTCGCCGTTGAGACGAATCTTGATGTTGTTGTAGTAGAGCTGTGCCGCCTTCATTGTGGAAGCAACTGCAGGAGCCGCTGTCGACATTACGATAGCCATAACGAGCATACCGAGAACGAAGGACTTGATGTTGAGTTTCTTCATTTGAAATTCTCCTTTTGTTTTGATATATTCATTATAAAAGGAAATTTGTCGCATAACAACCGCCTGTAAGAGAATATAATTTTACTCTGCAAGTTATCTCTGCGCATCAAAAAAGCTGTCCCGAAGGACAGCTTTTTCACATTATAAATTGCTTATAAACATCCATGCGCCGGCGCAGCCGATGACGGCATAGACGATTTTCTTCAGCTTTTCACCGTCGATTTTCTTGAGGAGTTTTGAGCCGACAATGATACCGAGCTGCATTCCAACAAAGCCGAAAATCCAGAATGGAATAACTTCCGCTGTGATAATGCCCTTGAAAATACGCACCAAAGCATTATAAATACCTGTGCATAAGAAGAAGGTCTGGAGTGTGCCAAGATATTCCTCCTTCGATTTTGTGATGGCAAGGTAATAGATAACCATAGGCGGTCCGCCGATGGAGAAAAGACCTGACAGAATACCCGACATTGTGGAAACGATAAAGGCTGTGCCCACATTAGGCTTGATTTTGATTTTTCCGCCGAGGAATGCGAAATAAAATGCCAGTACAACGAGGAAAAGCCCAAGGTATGTCTTGAGCCAGTCGGCTTCAAGAGTTGTGGAAAGATTTATCGCCAGCGTGCTGGCAATCATATAAAATGCTATCGGCACAGGCAGATATTTCCACTGAATGTGCTTTCTGTAGCGGATTACAATGCCCGCCATGCCCACGATAGAGATTATGCTGGAAAGTCCCACGCCGAAAAGATAGGGAAGAATGGACGGAAATATTGTCATTACGAAAATGCCGAAGCCGAAGCCCGAAACACCCTGAATAAGACCGCCGATTATCGAAACAAGACCGACGATAAGCAGGGTGACAGGAGTTGAAAATATCATAAAACTGCCTCCGTAAAAATATTCATTATACATCATTATACTATATGTAAAGACATATGGCAAGAGCGAATCTCGCTTATTGTCATCCCGGGCACAGCGGAGGAGCTTTTCGCAAATTTCAGGAAAGATTCCTCACATTCGTTCAGAATGACAGATGGTGCCGCCAAATATTCCGCAACATTTTTCAACAAATTATTGCCAAAGGTGATAAATGGTTATATAATGTAATTAACAAAACTTCAGGAGGGCCAGGTGCCCGACCGCCGCACAATTGCGGCGTACCGATTTTGACGAATTCATTTCGGCAAAATCTATTTTAATGGAAAGGGGCCCCCATAAAGCCTGATTTATGGGGCAGAGAAAAAATGAAAACTCTCTATTTCAACGGCAATATATACACCGGTGACGGTTTTACACATTCGCTGCTCGTCGATAACGGTGTCATTTTAGCTGTCGGCGACGCTGCCGCAATGCGCGCAAACGGCGCAAACGCTTTCGACCTTGAGGGCAAGACTGTAATTCCTGGTCTTATCGACAGCCACATGCACCTTTACGGCGTAGGCACAAACATCATGTCTGTCCAGATGCTCGGCGCACACAGCCCTGAGGATGTTATCGAAAGAGCAAAAAAGTTTATCGCAGAAAACAATGTCCCTGCAGGCACTTATGTCACAGGCCGCGGCTGGAATCAGGACTATTTCCTTGGCGAAAAGCGCCTGCTCAACCGCTATGACCTTGACAGGATTTCAACTGAACACCCTATCGTATTCCGCAGAGCATGCGGACATATGCTCGTCTGCAACAGCAAGGCATTGGAACTTTCAGGCGTAAATAAAAACACAGAAGCCTGCCCGGGCGGCGCTATCGACAAGGACGCAAACGGCGAGCCTACAGGTATTTTCCGCGAGCACGCAATGGGCATGATCGAACAGTTTATCCCTGCAAAGACTGTGGATGAAATGGCTGAAATCATTGCAAAGGCTCAGGAATACGCCGCATCCTACGGCATCACTTCCATTCAGACAAACGACATCAACGACGATAATTTCCAGCGCATGGATGCCGCTTACAAGAAGGTAGTCGCTGACGGCAAGGCAAAGTGCCGCATCACACAGCAGAGCTGCTTTAATACACTCATCGGCTTCAAGGAATATCTCGAAGCAGGTTTCCGCATGGGTAACGGAAACTCTCCGTATAGAATTGGTCCATTAAAACTCTTTGTAGATGGTTCTCTCGGCGCTCGCACAGCTTTAATGCGCAAGCCTTATGCAGATGACCCATCAACTGTTGGCATCGAATGTATGAGCCAGGAAACTCTCAACGAGTTTGTCCGCATCGCAACAGAGCATAAGATGCAGGTCATCACACACGCTATCGGCGACAGGGCTATCGAAATGGTGCTCAACGCCATCGAAAAGGAAGGCGGAGAAGGAAATGCTCTTCGTCACGGCGTTGTTCACGCTCAGATTACAGATAAGCCAATGCTCGAGCGCTTTAAGAAGCTTAACGCTCTCTGCTTTGCTCAGCCTATCTTCCTCCATTACGATATGCATGTGGTGGCAGACAGAGTTGGTGAAGAACTCGCAAATACATCATATAACTTCAAGACTCTCTATGACAGCGGCGTACATACATCTTTCGGCACAGACAGCCCTGTTGAAGACCTCAAGACATTTGACAACATCCACTGCGCTGTCAACCGCCGTGACCTTAAGCATTTCCCTGAGGGCGGCTGGGTGCCATCGGAATGCTTCACAGTTAAGGAAGCTATCGACTGCTACACAAAGGAAGGCGCTTACGCATCCTTTGAAGAATATGAAAAGGGCACACTTGAAGACGGCAAGTTTGCAGACTTTGTTGTTCTCGACAGAAATATCTTCGAGGTTCCAAAGGCTGACCTTATCAACACAAAGGTGCTCATGACAGTTATGGGCGGCGAAGTTACTTATAAGGCATAAATAAAAACCAACCCCTGTCTTGTTTGGGGCTTGACAGGGGTTAAATTATATGAAAAATTACGAAAGAAAAAAGGAGAAAAGGCTATGAAGAATGTTATTATGTACTCCAGCCAGCATTGAGGCGGCTGCGGACCAATGAAAGCGTGGCTTTCTGCACACGATGTGGATATCACTATTATCGACATCAATTCCGGTATGCTCCCTCTCAAGCAGTTTTTGAAGTACCGCGATACCTGTGAGGAATTTGCCCCTCTCAAAGCGGCAAGCAGAGTCGGTCTCCCTTGCATCGTCATTAACAAGGGCGAAAAAATTATTTTCTCTCCTGATGATGTAGCTGCCGAATTCGGCATTCCAAACGACATCGCAAATTACAGATAACTACAAAAAAGCCACCCAAATGGGTGGCTTTTTGATTTTGCGTATTTTATTCAAGACTTGCGCCCATGTTGTAGGCTTTTTCGATAAAGCCTTCCTTTTCAAGGTCGAAATCCTGGGGAGTTGTGCCGTTTACCTCGAGCAGACCGCAATCAGTCCAATGGAGCTTGTCGATTATTACATTATTATAGAAATCGACAGCTTCGGCTGTGTTGGAAGGGTCCTTTCCGCCCGAAACGAAGATAGCGGCTGTCTTTTTAGGCTTGAAACGCTTTGCCACATAGAGGGCATACATACGGTCGATTACAGCCTTGAGCTGGGCTGTGATGTCCCAGAAATAGATAGGGGAGGCGAGGACAATCATATCGGCCTTTTCGATTTCATCGTAAAGCGGAATCATATCGTCCTTCTGGCTGCAAGGTCCGTTTTTGTAGCACTGCATACAGTGGATACAGCCGTTAAGCTTCTTGCCTGCAACACGGAACTTTACAGCAATATGTCCCTTGCTTTCTGCGCCCTTGATGAAGGCATCGCAAAGCTGGTCTGTGTTCTTGCCTACACGTGGGCTGCCGTCAATAACTAAAATATTCATATATGTACCTCCTGTGGTTTTTTATAATTAAATTTCCAATGGAAGGAATGTCTTGCCGCCCTTTAACACCTTGCAGATAGGGCAGTCGAGGACATTTGCGATGAGTTCATCTTTCTTTTCCTGTGGAATATCCCCTTCGATGATGATTTTTGTGTAGATTTTGATATCTTCAGGATTTTTTCTGTTCATATCAACATGGACAGTAACGCTGTCCCAGACAAGCCCTTCTGCGCGCATACGCTTGCGGAGAGTTATATTGAGGCAGGCGGCAAGAGCCGAAATGACCATATCGGCAGGATTTACATATTCGCCTGTGCCATTGTCGGATGCGATAGTGTCCGAATAGATGATGTGCTCACCGTCTGTGATTTCTGTGACGTAATTTCTTTCCTTGCTTGTTGCTGTTACCATGGTTGTTCCTCCTGTTTTGTTATGTCTGCGGGCGGGCATGGAAACTCGCCCCTATAGAATAGTATACATCAATTATTTTATTATCTCATATTCAATGGCAATTTTGTTGTTATAAAATACTGTGATATTATTCATATCTATCTTTACCTTGACATCAAGCTGTTTTTCATTTGCATTTGCATGTATCCACAGGTCTGAAACATTCGGCGACACACCCATAGTCTCACCCTTTTCAAGAACAGTATAATTTTCAAGCTTATTTCTTATCGTATCTTCCACAGCCTGTGGAGATTTGTTGCTTTCTATCCAGTTTTTGTTATCCTCGCTTGTAAGAGGGAAGTGGACGCTTTCCCATTGGATGTCCTTATATTCAACGCCTATATGCTTCTCAATGCCGTCTGCAAAAGCATCATACATATTCATTTCACGGGGCATTTTACAAATATAAATGCCTACACACATCAGAACAACGCCAATGATGAGAATTATTCCCCATTTTTTTCGTAAAGCTTTGACCATAAAATGCCCTCCGTTTCATAATATTATTAAGTTTATCTGTTTATATAAAGTATAGCATAATTCTATCTGTCATACAATAGCCATTGACACAAAAAGCCACCCCGAAGGGTGGCTTTGGTTTTTTAATTATTACGCGGGCGGGCGCGGAAACCCGCCCATGTATTTTTATTAAATAGACGGGCTACGCCCTACACCCCTCCACCATTCTGCCGAATGGTCCCCCTCCCCTTAACAAGGGGAGGCAAAATAGGGCGGGAGATATTACAACAGCTTGAGGTTAGCGTCGAGAATCTTTGCAGGGAGGACTTCTGTGAGGACTTCCTTCCAGTCGACAAAGTCGAGGCCGCAGACCTTGACAGCTTCGGCAAAGAGAGCCACATTAGCGCCTCTTGGGTTGCCCTTTTCCTTTGCAATCTTGTCAGCATCGACTAAAGTTACATCGAAAAGCTTCTGCATAGCTTCAACTGTGCCTTCAGGATACTGTTCAGCACCTGTTGCGATAGGAAGGGAAGGGATAGCAGTATCTGCGATAATGACCTTTGCATCAGGTTTTAAGAAGTTTGCCCAGCGGACAGCTTCCATCTTTTCAAAGGAGATGAGGATATCTGCGCCGCCTTCGCCGACGATAGGGGACCATACCTTATCGCCATAGCGAACCTGTGTGGAAACAGAGCCGCCGCGCTGCGCCATACCGTGAACTTCACTCATCTTTACATCAAAGCCTGCCTTGAGAAGGCCGTGTGTGAGAATCTTACTTACAAGAATTGTACCTTGTCCGCCTACGCCGACAAGAAGAATAGTTTTAACATTACTCATTGAATTAACCCTCCTGTTCGATAGCGTCAAATGGACAAACCTGAGCGCAGAGTGAGCAGCCGGCGCACTGTGCTCTGTCAATGACAGGCTGGCCGTTTACTGTGCTGATAGCAGGACAGCCGACCTTGAGGCACATCTTACACTTCTTGCACTTTTCGGAATTGATATTGAACTTAGCCTTTGTGTGAGCTTCTCTCTTGAGAAGGAGACATGGACGGCGTGTGATGATAGCAGAGCGCTTGCCGCAAGTTTCAGCCTCGTCGCAAGCCTTCTTCATAGCATCTAAGTCGTTAGGATCTACGATAATGACATTTTCATAGCCGAATGCTGTGAGAATATCTTCGATCTTTGCCTTTGGAGCAAAGGAGCCGGAGAGAGCATAGCCTGTACCAGGATTATCCTGATGGCCTGTCATGGCTGTGATGCCGTTATCGAGAACGCATGGAATAATATTTGCATTGTTATAGATGATTTCGAGAGCGCCTGTCATGCCGCTGTGGAAGAATGTAGAGTCGCCCACAACGCCGTAAACCTTGCGTGTATCGCCCTTGAGCTCGAGAGCCTTTGCCATACCTGCTCCTGCAGAGAAGCCTGCGCCCATGCAGATACAGGTGTCGCCGCCGCCGAGAGTATAGCAGCCGATGTCACTTGCAAGAACGATGGAGCCGCGCTTGGAAAGTGTATAGAAGAAACCTCTGTGTGGGCAGCCTGCGCAAAGCACAGGTGGTCTGCCTGTAGCCTGAACTTCAGCAGTCTTAGTTGGGGACTTTTCGCCGAAGAGGCAGTTACGGAGGATTTCAGGGTTGAGCTCGTATGTAACAGGGATAACATCCTTGCCGATAACTTCAATACCGAGCGCGCGAATCTGTTCTTCCATAAATGGTTCAAGCTCTTCGATGACATAGATCTTGCTCATTTTAGCGGCAAATTCCTTGATGAGCTTCTTTGGCAGCGGATTTGTAAGACCGAGCTTGAGGAAGGATGTATCTTCAGGGAAGATTTCCTTTGCGTAGTTATATGCAGCGGAAGCTGTGATAACGCCTACATCGCCCTTGATTTCCATCTTGTTGAGGGCGGATGTATTTGCATATTCTTCAAGGTCCTTAAGGCGGTTTTCAAGACGCATATGGTGGACCTTTGCTCTTGCAGGAGTTGCGGAGAATTTAGGAGAGCGTTCATAAGGCTTGTCAGCGATTTCAACACGTTCACCAAGCTCAACTGTGCTCTTGGAATGGCAGATACGTGTTGTTACGCGGTAAAGAACAGGGATATCGAACTTTTCGGAAATGTCATAAGCTTCCTTTAAAAAGTCCTTACATTCCTGAGAGTCAGATGGCTCGATAAGGCAGAGCTTTGCGCCCTTTGCATAAAGGCGGTTGTCCTGTTCATTCTGGGAGGAATGAAGGTCAGGGTCATCTGCAGTTACAAGCACCATACCTGCGTTTACACCGAGATAAGCAGATGTGAACATAGGGTCAGCCGCTACGTTTACGCCGACGTGCTTCATTGCGGAAATCGAGCGCAAGCCTGCGATAGCAGCGCCGTAAGCAGTTTCGTAAGCCACCTTTTCGTTAGGTGACCACTGGCTGTAAATCTCCTTGTATTCTGGGAGATTTTCAAAAATTTCTGTGGATGGTGTGCCAGGATAGGCAGCGCCAAAGCGAACACCGGCTTCATAAGCACCTCTTGCGATGGCTTCGTTGCCTGTCATGAGTTTTTTCATAAGCGTTTTATTCCTTTCTTGGAAGGGTTGATTGACCTGTATGATATGCTCTTACTGTGTTGTTATGTGATTTAAGTTTCTCTCCTTCCACCATCTTCGATGGTCCCCCTCCCTCGTCAGAGGGAGGCAAGAGAATCTTTTCTCGGCGGAGCCGAATATCGCTTGCCGTAAGGCAACTTCTTCTACATCATTGCTGCAAGTGCGATGGAGAGAAGCTTTGTTTCGGCATTATCGGAACGGGAAACAAGGACGATAGGAGCCTTTGCACCTACGACGATACCAGCCGATTTTGCCCCTGCAAAATATGTCATAGCCTTGCCGATGCCGTTGCCCACTTCATAAGTCGGCACAAGAAGAATATCGGCATAGCCTGCATTTTCATTCTTATAGCCCTTGTGGTGGACAGCTTCCTTGCTGATTGCAAGGTCGAGACCGACAGGACCGTAAACATCAGCGCCTTCAAATCTTTCCATCTTCGAAAGCTCATCGGCATCAAGTGTAGACTGTACCTTAGGGTCGACATTTTCAGCGCCGCATACGCAGGCAACAGATGGTCTTTCAATGCCCAGCTTCTTTACGACCTCAATGGCATTTTCAAGAATGTCAGCCTTTTTGGCAAGGTCAGGGAATGTGTTCATGCCGCCGTCTGTAAGGCAGAGAAGCTTGCCGTAGGAAGGAGCTTCATAGAACATAGTATGGCTGATTGTCTTGCCTGTGCGGAGGCCTGTGTCGCGATTGATGACAGCCTTCATAAATGTACCTGTGGAAAGAAGACCTTTCATAAGGATATTTGCATTGCCGAGACGCACCTGCTCGACAGCCTTGAATGCACATTCTTCATCGGAGTCTGCCTGAATAATAGTGAAATCGGCAGGATTTTCGCCCATTTCTGTAAGGATAGCGCTGATTTTTGCCATATCACCTGTGAGAAGAGCCTTTGCGATGCCCTCTTTCTGGGCATTTACAACCGCTTCAAGCACTTCCTTGTCTGCCGCCTGAGCGACAGCCACAGTCACGCTGTCTTTTGCCTTTGCCAGCTCGATAAGCTGGGAAAGCTGCTTTACCATTTTTATTTCCTCCTTGCAAGATATAGTTCGATATTGTCAAGAATATTTATGTGTCCTCCGTGTTTTTCTATGGCGGAGGCTATATTTTTATAGAGTTCTTCTTTTTTGCTTTTCTCCATGCTCTTATGGTCGGAGTAGGTTTCCAGCAGGGAGATATATTCGTTCGAAGTGAGCTTTCTCACACCGCGGAAAATATGCTTTTCAATGTCTGCAAAGTAATATTTTTCAAGATATTCCATGCAGAAGCCATATTTTTCCTTAGGCTCAGATTCCCATTTGCGGTCAGAATTATACGCCTTCTGAATGTCATTATGGAGAGCTTCATTGTCGTAAGCGCCGTAAGGCACATTCCAGAAAAGCGCCGCTGTGCCGCCCTTTTTCAAAAGGTCATAAAGCTTCTTAAAGCCTGCATCTTTATCCACCCAATGGAAGGCTGTTGCCGAAAATATAAGGTCGAAGCTTTCATTTTCTCCTTTGAAATCTTCAAAAGGGAGATTTTCAACTGTTATCTGATAATTTTTGTACTTTTCCTTGAGAAAATCGCAGAAATCGGAGCTTATTTCACAGCAGGTAACGGAATAATCGTGGTTTAAAAACCACTCTGTCGCCTGACCGCTGCCCGAGCCGATTTCAAGAGCCTTTCTGCCGTTTGTATTAGCTGAAATAAACTCGAAAAGCTCACTTGTATAGCGTGGACGAAAACGGTCATAATTTTCGGCATCACTGCCGAAAATATTGCGTAATGAGGACATTTTGTACTCCTTATGGTAAGCGGTGTGATGAATTATGCCGGATAAGCGGACCGTCGGGGACGCCGGTCCCTACAAGTTCATTTGCTGACGAGCAATGCTCGCCCCTACAATTTTAATACTCCAGATGAACGCCTGTCTTTGTTGCCTTGATGGCATTTTTCGCCATGGCTTCCATTTCAAATTCGCCAGGAAGCACGATAAACTGAGCGAGATGTCCTGCATAGTGCTGGATGCGCTCAACAAGCTTTTTGCTGTTTGCCATACCGCCTGTGAGAACAACAGCTTCTGTCTGGCCCAAAAGCACGCAGTGCATTGCGCCCATATCCTTGGCAAGCTGGTATGCCAGAGCTTCAAAAATAAGAGCCGCTTCTTCGTTGCCGTCATCTATCATCTTTTCGATTTCGATAAGGTCTGTTGTGCCGAGATATGAATAAACGCCGCCGCGCTGACCGAGCAGGAATTTCACCTTATGGCTTTCGTGACGGTTTTCATAGCAGAACTTGATAACATCGTTGACAGGGAGGGAGCCGCATCTGTCGAGAGCGAATGCACCTTCGTCCTTTACGTTGAATACGTCAACTACCTTACCGTCCTTGTGTGCGCAGACAGATACGCCGCCGCCTAAATGAGCCACGATCATCTTTGTTTCTTCATAAGGCTTGCCCATCTTTTCAGCTGCCTTTTCAGCCGCCGCCTTATGGTTGAGAGCGTGGAACAGGCTCTTTCTGTACATACCCTTATAGCCGGAAACTCTTGCAACTTCTTCCATTTCGTCAACAGAGACAGGGTTTGTGAAATAGCAAGGAATGCCGCCGCACATTTCGGAAAGCTGTTTTGCCATAGGGATACCTAAATTGGAAGCGTGTTCGCCGTATTTAGCCGCTGTGATTTCCTCAAGCACCTTATCATTGATTGCAAATGTACCAGATGGAACAGCACGTACAAGACCGCCTCTGCCGATAACACAGTCGACATCTAAAGGCCATACACCTGCATCTTCAAGAGCCATCTGCATTTTTACCATTCTGTATGGAAGCTGGTCGACAATTCTGTCAAAGCCGCTCAGCTCCTCAATATTATGGGGGATCTTGATATTGAGTATATCTTTGTCTTCTTCAAAGAGAGAGAGCTTTGTAGATGTAGCGCCCGGATTTATAACTAAAACTTTCAAGGGGTGTTCCTCCATTCATATTTTTATACTGTCTTCTTATATTTTATCATCAATGACTTTACAATGTCAAATACTTATTCTTTATTATAGAAAAAATGTATATATCGTATATATGCGAGCGAAATATTTGTATGTTTTGCCCAAATCTCAGACCGATAACTTTCCGACGTTTTCTGACACTTTTTTACCGTTTTTATCCACCCTTTTTGTTTGACTTTACACTATAGCTATGCTATAATTTTTATTATAATATATAAGGAGAAGTATGCCCTTTTTCAGCAAAGGAGCGATGCCTCCGTTACGGACGAGCAATGCTCGCCCCTACATTTTGTATGACAAATCCATATGAAAGGATACCAACATAAAATGACAGAAGAAATGCTTAAAAAAGTTGACGCTTTTATAGAAAATCATCCTAAGGGACACTTTTTGCAGAGCCGTGACTGGGCGCCTGTAAAGCCTGACTGGAAGCAGGAAATCATCGTTTCCACAGACCGTGACGGCGAAATCAAGGGTGTTATGACGGTGCTCATCCGCAAGCTGCCTATCTTCGGCAAAAGCGTTATGTACGCCGCACGCGGCCCTGTCTGCGATGTCCACGACAAGGCGACTATCAAGGAGCTTCTGCAGAAGGCAAAAATCCTCGCTCAGCGCTACAACTGCTATGTTCTCAAAATAGATCCTGATGTTTTAGTTTCCGACACAGAATTTGAAGATATTCTCAAGGAATGCGGCTGTAAGATAACAAGAAATATCGAAAACTACGGCGGACTTCAGCCTCGCTTCGTTTTCCGTCTCAATGTTGAAAACAAGACAGAGGAAGAACTTCTCCAGTCCTTCCACAGTAAGACACGCTACAACATCCGTCTTTCGGCTCGTAAGGGTGTTACTGTGAAAATCGGCACAACTCCTGAAGATGTGAAAACCTTCCATGACCTTATCACAATCACAGGTCAGCGCGATGGCTTTATCGTCCGCACTAAAGAATATTACCAGAGTGTTTTAGACAATATGGGCAAAAACGCAAAGCTCTTTATGGCAATGCACGAAGACAAGTGCATCGCCGCTACTATCGCCATCTGCTACGGCGACAAGTGCTGGTATCTCTACGGCGCCAGCGCTAACGAGCACAGAAATCTCATGCCTAACTATCAGCTCCAGTGGAGCATGATTAAATGGGCTCTCGAAAGAAAGTGCCGTATCTATGACTTCCGCGGTGTGCCTGGCAATCTTTCGGAAGACAACCCAATGATCGGCCTTTACAAGTTCAAGGTAGGCTTTATGGGCGACTATACAGAGTTCATCGGCATGGTTGAAGATATCTACGACAAAAAGACATACTTCCTCGCTGAAAAGGCTATGGTAACATTCAAAAACGTCCGTCACAATCTCTTTGTCAAGCTGAAAGGGGACAAGAAATAAATGAAAATGCTTTCTTCATTCGCAAATGCCTTAAAGGAACACGGCTTCCTCTTAAATGAGCTTACAGCTGATGTACCTGTGGAATTTGTATCCTATACATCGAAAAATATCAAGCCAAATACCCTCTTCATCTGCAAGGGCGCAGGCTTTAAGGAAGAATATCTCATAAACGCCATCAAAGACGGCGTAACCTGCTATGTCTCGGAAAAGCAGTACAATGTGGACATTCCATGTCTGCTTGTAAGCGATGTAATTTCCGCAATGAGCCTTGTTGCCGCCCACTGGTATGACTATCCGCAGAATGAGATCACTCTCGTCACAATGACAGGCACAAAGGGCAAATCCACAACATCCTATTATCTCAAGTATATGCTGGACAGCTGGATGGCAGACTTAAATGAACAGCCTGCGGCTATTATTTCCACAATCGATACTGACGACGGCGTGGAAAAGTTTGAATCCCACATGACAACTCCTGAAGGTCTTGACCTTTTCCGTCACCTGAGAAACGCCGTTAATTCGGGCAGAAAATACTGCATTATCGAAAGCTCATCTCAGGCTTTCAAGTACGGCAGACTCTATGGCTTAAGATTTGCCGCTTCTGCCTTCCTCAATATTTCCGAGGACCACATCAGCCCTATCGAGCATAAGGATTTAGAGGATTACTTCACATCAAAGCTGAAAATATTCTCCCAGAGTGATTACTGTGCGTATAATATGGATGCGGATATGGCAGAACGTATTGAAGAAACAGCTAAAAACAGTGGAAATGAATACTCCAGCTTCGGCTTTACAGAATCCGCCGACCTCTATGGCTATGACCTTGAAAATACAGGTCTCACCTTGAAATTCAAGGCAAAGTGCAAAGACTTCGACGAGCAGTTTGAGCTTGCTATGCCGGGCAAGTTCAATGTTGAAAATGCTCTCGCCGCTATTGCGATATGCAAGAAAATCGGCATGCCTGTCAAGAATATGCAGGACGGTCTTGCTCATGCAAAGGCATCGGGACGCATGGAGGTATTCTCCTCAGAAGACGGCAAGAAAATCGTCATCGTCGACTATGCTCACAATCTCCTCTCCATGACAAAGCTTTACGAGGCTGTCAAGGAGGAATACAAGGGCAGGGAAATCACAACGGTTTTCGGCTGCCCGGGCGGCAAGGCTATAACACGCCGCCGCGACCTCGGTATGGTGGCAGGCATCAATTCTGATATTATCTATCTTACAGAAGAGGACCCTAACATGGAGCCTGTCCGTAAAATTTCGGAGGACATCGCCCAGTATGCCGAGCGCAACTGCGACAAGGTGTATTTTGTTGACGACAGAAACGAAGCGATAAGACGAGCTATCTTTGAAAGCTCCGACAATGCAATTATTCTGCTCACAGCAAAGGGCAGAGAAACAAGACAGAAGCGTATGGGCGAATATGTCGACTGTGTATCGGACGTCGACCTGACAGAGGCATTCCTCGCCCTTTACGATAAGATAAGCAAGAAGGATAAGGTAAGAGTATAATTAAATAAGCGGACCGCCAGGGATGTCGGTCCCTACAAACTAATTACTGCCTCCCTTGTCTAATGGCCCAGGCCACCCTCTCTTGACCTTCGGTCAATTCACCTTGAGGGAGGGGGACCGCGTCAGCGGTGGAGGGATTCACTTTTCTCATCCATAAAATGTGACTTATCACACCTTAATGTTTGCGAAGCAAAAACTAAATGATATCACAGCCTTGTGGCTTTGATATAAACCGAAAAATTTAACGGAAAGGAGATGTCTCCGGCAATCCACCCTATTTTCTCTGATGCCTGTGTGGCGCGGCTTATTTTTTCTGAGGCTGACAGCAGAAAATCACAAGCCAAAGCAATGCATGATTACGGTAAGTCGAATTATGATTTTGGAAGTTTCATAAGTACTCACCATCAGCTCTTAATGGGAAAAGAGCGGCTGAAGAAAGGAAAATATTATGTTAAAAGGAAAAACTGCTGTTATTACAGGTTCTACCCGCGGCATCGGATTGTCAACTGCTGTTAAATTTCTCGAAAACAACGCAAACGTCGTGATATGCGGCTCAAAGCAGGAAAGCACTCAGAAAGCTCTGGCTAAGCTTAAAGAAACTTTCCCTGAGGACAGACTTTATGGCATCTGGCCTGACCTTGCAGATTATAATGCTATCGAAAAGGCTTTTAATGATGTAAAAAATCGTTTCGGCTCTCTCGATATCCTTGTAAACAACGCAGGTATGGCGTCCTACTCCAGCATATTCACGATGGAGGTCAGCGAATTTGAAAAGATCATAGACCTCAATGTAAACGCCGTCTTTTACTGCTCAAAGGCAGCCGCAATTATTATGCGCGAAAGACAACAGGGCGTAATCCTCAACACCAGCTCGATGGTGTCCCTCTACGGTCAGCCGACAGGCTGCGGATATCCTGCATCGAAATTCGCCGTCAACGGCCTGACCAAATCTCTTGCCCGTGAGCTTGCGCCTTACGGAATAAGAGTGAACGCTGTGGCGCCCGGTGTGACAAACACCGATATGTTCGCAAATCTCCCTGACGACATGAAGGCGCGCACAATCAAGACCATTCCGCTCGGCAGAGCAGGTGAAGCCGAAGATATCGCAAATGCGTTCCTGTTTTTAGCATCGGATAATGCAAGCTATATCTCAGGCACAATCCTTTCGGTCGACGGCGTGGCAAGAACATAGCCTTAAACACATCGGGGGAAGGAAACTTCCCCCATGTGTGAAAACTCGAAAGGAGTATTATTATGTATAGCAAGATAGATAATATTTTCAGGCTCTGGCAGAGAGAAAACGCTCCGGGCGGCCAGGTGCTTGTCCGTCACAAGGGCGAAATAATCTTCGATAAGTGCTACGGCAAGGCTGTATTGGAGCACGATATCGACATCACAGACAAGACTGTCTTTCACGTTGCATCGGTCTCCAAACAGGTGACTATAATGTCCCTTCTCATTCTGTGGAATGAGGGCAAGGTGGATTTAGATGCCGATATACGCACATATCTGCCTGAATATATTGCATTTGATACTCCTGTTACAGTACGTCAATGTATGAACAACGTCAGCGGTATCCGTGACCAGTGGGAATTGCTCATCTGCCGCGGTACACGCATCGACGATATCATAACTCAGAAAGACCTTCTCAAGGTCATTTCCACACAGAAAGAGCTGAACTTTGTACCCCTTAGCCAGTATCTTTACTCCAACTCCAATTTCACACTCTGTGCCGAAATCGTCCGCAAAATCTCGGGCAAGCCTCTCAATGAGTTTGCGAAGGAGCGTATTTTTGACGTTCTCGGCATGGACAGCACCTGCATAAAAATGGGCTACAAGGACATAGTGAAAAACCGCGCACAGAGCTATCTTGACAACGGCTGCGGCAGCTATGTAAATCAGCCGCTCAATTTCGGCGTTGCAGGCGCCACATCTCTCAACACAAATGTCCACGATTTTATAAAGCTGATGGACGAATACAAGAATCCTCAGCACTTCGACAAGGCGATTTTCGATGTTATGTTCACTCCTGCCGTGCTGACAAGCGGAGAAACCTCTATTTACGGCGGAGGCATGATGATTCAGGAGCACAAGGGCCATAAACTCTACACCCACGGCGGCGTTGACGCAGGCTACAGAGCCGATATGGCGATTTATCCTGACGACGACCTTGACATCGTGATTTTCGCCAACACACAGAATACGATTCCGGGTGTGGCAAGCAAAAAGATTGCCGACATCGTTTTAGGCTTGCCTGATGACGACGAGTTCATTTGTTCACAGCCTGTGGATAAAATCGACGGCGCGTATATAGGCATAAACGAGCCGCATCCATTCTATATGGTGAAAAACGGCTGTCTTAACGGCAATCCGCTCATTCACATAAAGGATTCGCTCTACGCTCTCGGCGAAACTGTTGACAGAATTGATTTAGGCGAAAAGCCTAAGTTTAAGATAGGCGCAGGCATAGGCGACTTACGCAGAATAAGCCTTGCCCCTGTAAACAAGGACATTCTCGGCAGATATTACAGCGAAGAGCTTGATATTTTCTACTACATCACAGAAAATGAGGGCAAAATGCTCCTTTCCCATTATAAAGAAGGGGATATGCCGCTTTATGACTTTGCCGAAAATACATATACTACACCTATGTGCAGAATAAAAATCACCGAAAACGGCTTTGCCCTCTCAGGCGGCAGAGCTTATAATATTAAATTTGTGAAGGCGTAGGATAATTACATACAATAATTATTGATTACATACAAGGCTACGCCTTGATGACATACGGCGTAAAACGCCGATAAAACGCACTTTGTGCGTTTTCCAAAGGAGAATCACATATATGAAAAAGTTCAAGGTTGCCCTGTTTGGCAACGACATCAACACATACAGCGTTGCCCGCGCATTCTATGAATACGCAGGCATTATTTCCGATGTTTTCTGCAAGACGACTTACGGCCCTTGCGGAAACTCCAAAATCTGCAATCTCACAACAGACCCTGAGATAGACCTTCCTCATGTTTTCCTTCCAAAAGTGCTGGAATACGCAAAGAAGCACGCAAAAATGCCTGTGCTTCTTGTGGGCTGTGGCGACAATTATGTGGAGCAGATCATCACACACCGCGAGGAATACCCTGAAAACGTAATCGTGCCATATATTCCAAAGGAGCTTATGGATAAGCTTATCAGAAAGCGCGATTTCTATGAAATGGCTGAAAAATACGGCCTGCCATACCCTGAAACTCTCATTTACACACAGGATATGGGCGAGCTGACTGAGCTTCCTTTCGATTTCCCTGTAATCTTAAAGCCAAGTGACGGCGTTGACTACTGGCACAATCCATTTGACACACAGAAAAAGGTTTACAAGCTGGACACTCTCGAAGAGGTCAACTCGGTAATCAAGGAAATCTATGCTGCAGGCTATAGTGACGCCCTTATTTTGCAGGATACAATTCCGGGTGACGACAGCTTTATGCGCGTTATGACAACATTCTCCGGCAAGGATCACCGCACAATTTTCACAGCGATGGGCCATCCGCTGCTGGAAGAGCACACACCGCACGGCATCGGCAATACATCCATCATCATGTCCTGTAAGGACGAGGAATTGTCCCAGAAAATCAGAAACTTCCTCGAAGCTATCGACTATGTTGGCTTTGCTCAGTTTGACATGAAGTACGACAGCCGCGACGGCAAGATCAAGATTTTTGAAGCCAACTGCAGACAGGGCAGAAACAACTACTATGTCACAGGCGGCGGCTTAAATATCGCAAAGTACCTCTGCGATGAGTTCATTCACGATGTGAAGAATGACTACATCACAGCCGACCACGATTCTCTGTGGACAGTGCTTCCGATGGGCGTTGCATACACATATGTCAAGGACAAGAGCTATGTGCCTGAGCTCAAGAGACTGGTTTCCGAAGGCAAGATGAAGAATCCTCTCTTTATGAAGGGCGATATGTCGCCTAAGCGCATGAAATATCTGCTCCGCTCCCATTACAGCCACTATGTAAAGTATTATAAATATTACAGATAAATAATTGTAGCCGCTGATTAAATCAACAGCACATCCATCGGCGGCTCTTTTCCAGTCATTTATGGCTAAAAATCCTCGTTAATACACAAAGTATTGCCTGCGGCTTTTAGCCATTCTGACATAAAAAAATCTCGCCGCTGAATATACTTTGATTTTAATCAACGGCTACCCGAAAGGCATATATAATGAGAAAAATCAATCAGTTCAAGGCGGGCGCAATGCTCTCCTATATCTCGCTTATCTTAAGCACCACCATCTCCCTTGTGTACACGCCGTTTATGGTACGCACACTGGGCGACGGGGAATACGGCGTATTTTCGCTGGTTAACTCGACAATTTCATACTTAACAATTCTCGGCTTCGGCTTTGAAGCCGCTATCGTCCGCTACACCACAAAATACCGCGTTGAAGGGGAGAAGGACAAAGAACAGCGCCTGCATGGTATGTTCTTCGCTCTCTATTCTATAATCGGTCTTGTGGCGATGATACTCGGCTTTATCCTTTCGGCAAATGTGCCGCTCATCTTCGGCTCAAAGCTTTCTCCTGATGAAATCGGCATCACAACAAAGCTGATGTATCTGGCATCTATAAATGTTGCCGTAACCTTCCCATTCTCGATTTTTGCATCCATCATCACATCCTATGAGAAGTTCCTTTTCTCCAAGGCGATGCTAGCTTTCCGAAGCATTCTCAATCCACTGATGATGACAGCTGTGCTCATGCTGGGCGCACGCTCCATAGGCATGATTTTAGTCGCCACATTCATCAACATCTTCTTCGGCATGGCGAATGTCATCTACTGCTTTAAAAAGCTTAAAGTCAAGTTTAAGTTCGGCGCATTTGACAAGCCGCTTCTCAAGGAAATCGTAACATTCTCCTTCTTCATCTTCCTCGGCATGATTGTCGACAGACTTTACTGGAACACAGGTAATGTTCTTCTTGGTATGCTGAAAGGGGCGGCTGTTATCACATATTTCAACCTTGGCGTACTGCTCAACAACTATTATCAGCAGCTTTCTGCCGCTATTTCCAATCTGTTCCTCCCTCGTGTCACAGCTATCTGCTCCCGCGAGCATACGATGAAGGAATTGAGCGACCTTATGATAAGAGTGGGCAGAATGCAGTTTTTCATTCTCGCTCTCGCTCTGACAGGCTTCGGCATCTTAGGCAAGATGTTCATTCAGGAAATCTGGCTGGGACAGGGCTATGAAATCGTCTACTATATCGCAATGCTGCTCTTTATCCCGATGACCGTGCCGCTTATCCAGAATATCGGCATTTCCATTCTGCAGGCAAAAAACAAGCACGCATTCCGCGCTGTCTGCTATCTCATCATTTCGATAGTCAATGTTTTCATGTCGATTCCGCTGATTAAAATGTTCGGCGCCATCGGCCCTGCAATTTCCATCGCAGTTTCTTACACAATAGGTCAGATCATCATAATGAACATATACTATTATAAGGAAATGAAGCTGGATATCCCTCGTTTCTGGAAGGAGATCGCAAAAATGCTTCCTGCCATTTTAGTCCCTGTGGCTGCTATGCTTGTTTTCATGCACTTTATGCCGCTGACAGGTAAGCTGGGCTTCCTCATTTACGGCTGTGTATATGTTGCCCTTTACGGCATCTGTATGCTGACCTTCGGCCTCAACAAAGGCGAAAAAGAATTCCTGTTCAAGAGATTTTTGGGGTAATTTCCCCCTTTTAACCTCCCCTGTGCAAGGGGAGGCTATTTAACTTTTCCTGTAGGGAATGGCGCCCTCGACATTCCGCCCTATTTAATGCGCCGCAGGCAACACAACTATTCACTATAACTTTCCTCGCGGGCGGGCACAGAGGCACCGCCCCTACAATAATCCCCCCGCCCCGTTGGGGCACCCCCTTGAATCAAAGGGGGCTAAAATTTCCCTGCGAATTTAGCTGCCCCAAAGGGCCAAAAGGAGATACATAATGTTAAACACAATACTGCTTGTAATAATTCTCGCGGAGTTTACGCTGTGTTATTACTATTATCTGTCATTCTCGCTTCACATGCTTCAGCTTTCCTCATACCACAACCCAACGCACCTGCTCTATGAGGAAAACAACAAGCGTTACATCTACGCGCCATACAAGATTTTCCTGCTGATTCCGTCAATTCTGGCGGCATTCTTCGGCATGAAGCTTGTGCCAGGCATAATTTCCATTCTCATTCTTGCGTGGTTCTGCTATATTGCAAAGCCGCTCCCTGCTAAAAAACCTTTCGTTGTAACATGGCGAATCAAGCGTATGTATATCACAGGCTTTGTACTTTACTTCCTCGTGATGGCTCTCCTTCTCGTCTGCATGAACTGCAACAGAAGCCTTACATTCGTTATTTTAGCCGCAATCAGCCTTTTCATCTATCCTGTGACACGCCTTATTAACTGGCTCAACGCTCCTCTCGAAAAGGCCAACAACAACCGTTATCTCCGCGATGCACAGCGCATTTTAAAGGCTAAATCCCAGATGGAAGTCATCGGCATCACAGGCTCCTTCGGCAAGACAAGTACAAAGTACTTCCTCCAGTCGATTCTGGCTTCCCACTACGAAAGCCTTATGACTCCTGCCAGCTTCAACACTCCTATGGGTGTTGTCCGCACAATCCGTGAGCATTTAAAGCCAACTCACACCCACTTCGTTGTCGAAATGGGCGCGCGCCACAAGGGTGAAATTGAGGAGCTTTGCGACATCGTTCATCCAAACCTCGGCATCGTCACATCTATCGGCGAACAGCATCTTGAAACATTCTTCAATGTTGAAACTATCATCAAGACAAAGCTTGAGCTTTACGATGCAGTACACGCTAAAAACGGCACTACATTCTTCAATATCGACTCCGATTTAATCCGTGAAAACCTGCCGACAGAGGGCAATATTGTAACATACGGCATCGAGCATGAAGCCGACTATATGGCTTACGATTTATCTGTTTCTGAACTCGGCATTTCCTTCTCGGTACGCACTCCGCAGGGTGAAGAGCACCGCTTCACAACAAAGCTTCTCGGCAAGCACAATGTTGTCAATATTTTAGGCGCTATCGCCGTTTCCCATACTCTCGGCATTCCACTTAACGAAATGACAGTTGCTGTTGCAACTCTCACTCCTGTGCCTCATCGCCTTGAGCTCAAGCCATCGGGCGAAAATGTCATCATCGACGATGCTTACAACTCCAACCCGACAGGCGCGAAGGCGGCTCTCGACGCTCTCGACCTGTGCAACGGTATGAAAATCGTTGTCACACCGGGTATGGTTGAATTGGGTGAAAGGGAATACGAGCTCAACAAGATTTTCGGCACACAGATTGCCGAAATGGCTGACTATGTCTGCCTTGTGGGCAAGAAGGACCATATTTATGAAGGTCTTATGGAAAAGGGCTACCCGGAGGAAAAGATTTTCCGCACTCTCGATGTAAGAGAGGCGATAAATCACGCCCTCGCTCTTGAAAATACATCAAAGGGCAAGAAATATATCCTCCTTGAAAATGATTTGCCGGATAATTATTAGTGTCCCCTATAGCCTCCCCTGTGCAAGGTAGTGAAACGGCGTCCGCGGTGTTGAATAACAGCCCGGTGGGCTGTTAGACCCGCGGCGTGACCGAGCCGCAGCGAGACGGTGTCTTGCTTTAGCAAGACGGAGGGGTTGTCACCCTATTTAATGCATCGCAGATACCTCAACATTCGCTCTGCGAATATATCGCGTTTTGCAGAAACATATCGCTGTGCAGCAATATCGTGTGCGCCAGCACATCTCGCTTGCACCAAAGGTGCAACATTAAGGAGAACCACTATGTATACAAAACTCAACGAACTTCTCGCAAACCCATTCCATTCGATTCTGCTGAGCCAGACTGTCAAGGGCGCGGAAGTTGACTTCACAAAGGTGATGGTAAAGCCTTTTTTAAGCAAAAACGAAACGCTCTACCAGTTCACATACACAAAGGGCAAGCAGGTCACCCATGAAAACATGGGCTTTGACGATATGCTCAATAAGGTCGGCGAGCTGCTTGAAAATGTCTTTGTTCAGTGCCAGATTTACTCTCAGGACAACGATTATCACATCACACATTTCAAGAATTACAAGCTTCGCACTCAGCCTGCCACAAAGAAGGTTGAAACTGCCGCCCACAACCGCAAGAAGCAGTATGTCATCACAGAGGACGAGGGGGCAGACTTCCTCATCGAGCTTGGCGTTATCAACAAGGACGGCACGATTTCCAAGGCGAAATACGATAAGTTCCGCCAGATTAACCGCTATCTTGAGTTTATTGCCGACCTCAAGGATGAATTTCCAAAGGACAGACCTGTCCGCGTTGTCGATTTCGGCTGCGGCAAGAGCTATCTCACATTCGCACTCTATTATTACATCACACAGAAGCTTGGGCTTTCCGCCATCGTCCACGGGCTTGACCTTAAAAAGGATGTTGTCGAGCATTGTGAAGCTCTGGCAAGACGTCTCGGCTACGATGGTCTCACATTCGCCTGCGGCGATATCAAGGAATATTCTTCCGACCTTGCGCCTGATATGGTGATTTCGCTCCATGCCTGCGATACAGCAACAGACGAAAGCTTTTTCAAGGGCATCGGCTGGGGCAGTAAGATTATTTTAGCTGTGCCTTGCTGTCAGCATGAGCTCAATCCTCAGCTTAAAGGCGAGCAGAACAAGGGCATTCTCCGCTACGGCATAATCCGCGAGCGCCTTGCGACGCTGATTACAGATACATCCCGCGCACTTCTCCTTGAAGCTGTCGGGTATAAGACCGACATGGCGGAGTTTATCGATATGGAGCATACGCCGAAGAATATTCTTATAAGATGTATCAGAAAGGGCAAGGGCAATAAGGACGCCCTTAATGAGTATTACTCCCTCAAAGAGCAGTACGGCGGCTTCAGCCAGACCTTAGAAAACAGACTTAAAGATAATGGATATATAAAGTAAGAAAAATCCTCCACAGGCTGTGGAGGATTTTTACTTATTAAGCCTTCCCCTTGAGGGTAGTGAAACGGCGTCCGCGGTGTTGAATTACAGCCCGGTGGGCTGTAAGACCCGCGGCGTGACCGAGCCGCAGCGAGACAGGGGGGACCGCTTTAGCGGTGGATGAGGTGTAATGTATGCCCATCTATTAAATAAGATGTGGTACCATGCTCTTGACACTCCACCCCATATATGCTATTATCAAATCATAATAAATCTATGGAGGTACACTATGTTTCGTCCTGACAATGTATCGGAAATCCGCTGGGCATTCTATGTCAAGCTGTTTAAGTTTTTCGTTTCAAGTATAGTTGTTCTCGCATTTTTAATCCTGCTTCTCGCAGAAGTAGGTGGTGCGCTTATCGGCGGTCTTATCGTACTCACATACCTCCCATGTGCCTTTGGCTATGTGCTTTTCCATACACATTTCGCCATCGAAGCCGAGAAAAACGCCCCACCACAGGAAATCCCGGTTGAAACAAAGGAAGAATAATGAATCGTAGGGACGTAAGCCTCCCTTGCCTAAAGGGAGGGGGCGCCGTAAACGGCACTAGCTTTGCGTCGCCACGAAGTGGTGGAGGGATTCACCATGCCCGCCCGAAATATTTTCAAATCCCTGTCCCATTTTGCCCCTCTCGTTTGTCTTATATATAAAGGAGGGACTTTTATGAAGCAACGCATTATCTTTCTTATCTTATCTCTGACCGTAATTTTCGGAATGATTTTTATTTATGACAACCACCCTGACACCATCACAATGACATTCAGGGGTGAAACCTATACATATACTGCCACCGATTTTTCACCTGTGCCCGCTGTAACAGAGCGTTCTGTTGATTTCATTCTCGGTGATGCTGACAATTATAGTTTCACATTTTCGGCCACCAGGCTTCCCAAAGGCACTATGCTCAATGTATTAAGCTGGCTTGACACTTTTGATTATATGATCGCCCATATTGACGGCGAGCCAACTCTTTATGTCCGCCCTGATATTTCTGCCGATAAGCTTCTTGAAAGTGCTGACTATGTTCTTCTTGATATTCTGCATAACGGCGGAAACGGAGAGGAAATGGCGTACCTGACGGCATATAAAAATACTATGTCTGCATCGTTTGACACTCTGGCTTTTAACCTCAATGTTCCCGATAATATTCGTCCGAAGCTTGAAAGTCTGCTGACTGAATTAGGCGAAAGAAGCACTGCAAATGTTATTTTCACCGATGATTTTGACAGTTTAGTAAATTACAGCCCTGAATATTTCTGGCGTTTCCGTGAAGAATACGGCAAAACCTGTTATGTGTTCCTCGAATTCAGAGAATATCGTGAAGATGATATTTTCATAGCCTGCAACTGTGTAACAGGCTCCCTCGGCTGGATTGTCAAAGATATTCTGCTTGAACGAACAGACAGCGGCTGGATTGTCAAAGATATTCTGTATTCTGGCATTTCATAACATAAAAAATCCTCCACAGCTTGTGGAGGATTTTTTTAATTCTTCAATTTTTTTCTGTATTCGCTTTCGAGCTGCATTTCAGAGAAGGTCATCATATCATTCATGATTGCCGTTGCCTGCTCGACGATTCCCATTGCGATAGGGCAGCCAGAGCCTTCGCCAAGGCGCATTTCAAGATAAAGCATCGGCTTGAGCCCCATTTTCTCGACAGCCAACTTATATGCAGGCTCTTCGGAAATATGTGACGGAATCATATATTCGCGCACCAGCGGATTTATTTTATAAGCCATCAGCGCCGCCGCGATGGCGATAACGCCGTCAATGACTACAGGCAATTTGTGATAAGCACAGCCCAGATAAAGACCGCACAGGGCGGCAATATCAAGCCCGCCCACAGTGTGCAAAATACGCAAAGGCTCATCGGGGGAGAGGTCATATTTTTCAAGCGCTTTAAGAATTACATTCTTTTTAAGGGCAAAAGCCTCGTCAGTCAGTCCGCCCCCTCTGCCGACAGCCATTTCAGCATCGCGAGTGCCGAGAAGCGCCATAATGACAGCCGCCGCAGTTGTGGTATTCGCCATTCCGACCTCACCGCCGCCAACTATCTGATAGCCCTTTTCCTTGGCGTAAGCGGCATATTCAAAGCCGACACTCATCGCCATTTTAGCCTCAATCTGGCTCATAGCAGGCTCGATGGCGAGATTTTTTGTGCCGTTCGGCATAATTTTCCTGTTGATAACAGCAGTATCGGCCTCAAATTCGCCCTCGATACCCATATCCACAAGCACAAGGTCGACATTGTTCTTGCGGCACAGAATATTGACTCCGCAACCGTAACCCTTACCGTAGCTGTCCATCAGCATGTGGGTGAAATGCTTCGGGCTCGCCGTTACCCCCTCGTCAAAAACGCCGTTGTCTGCGCCGAAAACGAAGTGGATTTTCCTGCTCACATCATTTTTCACCTTGCCCGTGATGCCGGCAAGCTGAATACTCATCTCTTCAAGCACGCCGAGAGCGCCGGGAGGCTTCAATAATTCATTCTGGCGGTTTTTCGCCGCTGTTTTTGCATTTTCATCGGCAGGAGAGATGCTTTCTGCCAGTTTCAGTACATCGTATTTCATTTATTTAAGTGTTTCCAGAATCTCAAATTTGCGTGTTTCAGTATCAAATTCAACCACATAGCCTCCGCCGTTTGTAGTCTGATAATCGAAAAATACTGTCATTTCATCGGTGAAATTGTTCATAAGCGCCATAATAACGCCGCCGTGGCTGACAATAGCAGGCTTTTTTGCGCCCTTTTCTTCGATAATCTTCACAATTTCATCAAAACCGCGGAGACAGCGGGCGTGGAATACTTCCTTGCATTCGCCATTTGGAATGAAGCCGTCGTTGACATCGAGGAAACGCTGATATTCAGGCGTGTCCTTGAGCTGTTCATAGCACTTGCCTGTGAAATCGCCCATGTCGCACTCGTGAATGTCAGGAATGATAATCTGCTCCATATCAGGATAGATGATACGTGCTGTCTGATGTGTACGCTGAAGGTCGCTGACGAAAAGAAGGTCGCACTCAGGGTACTGGCCAAGCTTTTCCTTGATTCCTTCGACGCCCATTTCGCAAAGCGGCACGTCTGTGATGCCTGTGTATGTCTTTGTGATGTTGCCTTCGGTCATGCCGTGGCGGATGATTGTTATAGTATGTTTCATTTTATTCTCCTTTGATGAAAGTCGGAATACCGCAGGTGACACGGATGACCGTATCGGAAATTGCAGCAAGGTCGCAGAGGAATCTGCCGAGAGCCTCTCTATAGGTGCGGTCGGATTTTTCAAGCGGAATAATTCCGCAGCCCACCTCATCGGCAATTATGATTTTACCCCTGCATTTTTCCAGCAGACCTTCATCATTCATATTATTTTTGAAGTAATTCTGAAAATTATTGATAATTTTCTTGTTTTCATAAGGGTTTTCGCCCACATCATCCATCGTGAGATGAGAAAAGGCGAGGGCGGCAGTCAGCTTGTCCTGAAAAGCGCCGCCGATAACGAGAACAGTTTTTTCCATTTTGTCCTCCTTACATTATATAATAAGGCTGAAAACCGCAAGCACACCTGCGAAAATCAGCTCAGCAATACAGATGAAAAAGCCGATAAGATCGCCTGTGATACCGCCAAAAATCCGCTTTGTCTGGCGGACGAAAATTACGGCGAGCAAAGCTGTGATTACTGAAATTACGGCAAAAAGCTCAATGCTTATCATATAAATCAAAGCAAAAATAACAAGCAATTCGACTAAAAGAATATTTCTGCTCCATTTTTTGTCTGCGCCATCGGAAAACATATAGGCAAGTCCGCTTTTTCTCGCCGGAGTCAGGCTGACAACGAAAATCGCGCCCATGACCTTGCTCAGGCAGTAAAGCAGAGGAATTGCAGGAGGGAAGACAGGATTTGCGCCATACTGCGCCCACAAGCCTGCCATCAGCAGAAAATAGGAAGCGGTGTAGATCACAGCAAAAGCGCCTGCGTTAGGGTCCTTGAGGATTTTCAGCTTTGTTTCCATATCCTTGTGCGACGAAATGGCATCGACAGTATCGGCAAAGCCGTCAAGATGAAGTCCGCCTGTGACAAGGACGGGAATAAGCGTCATAATTGCGGCAAAAAGCAAGGAATTAAGTCCCCATCCGCCAAAGCCAATAAATAAATACATTAAAATTCCGCATATAAGCCCCGGAATCGGCATAAAAGCCATGACATACTTCATGCTGTTTTCGTCCCACACCTTTTGCGGAGCAGGGAGGACGCTGTACATCGAAAGACTTATAAACAGGCTGTTCAGTAGTTTTTTCATTTGTTTATCCTTTTTCGTATTTTTATAAGCGCAACTATTTCCGCTACTATAATCACAATGATGGCAATCAATGCAATCCATGTTTTTTCTCCATAAAAGTGAGCAGCTATTATCATCAAATCGGCAGTTAAAACTAATGCAGCCAGATATATCGGATGATGCACACCCGTTATCAGGCTAAATCTGCCGCTATCTCTATCCTTTTTTGGTATTCGCTCGTTCAATATTGCAGAAAAAAGGAGGCAAATCGCAAATGGCAATTCCATCAATGCTATATGGAACAATTCCATTTTCAGCAGTTTACCAAAGATAACCATAGTCAGCACTGTGCCAGACAGACCAACAATTTCTAAAGTTTTGCAAAGCCTTTTCATTTGGTTTTCCTTTGTTTTATAAATGTTTCATGTGAAACATCACTTTATTAAACAATCCCTCCACCACCTATCGGCGGTCCCCCTCCCTTTACACAAGGGAGGCAACAGAATGTTTATCACTTTATTTTTATCGGTATACCGACGACGACCTCAAAAACTTCATCAGCAAGGCTCGCAAGGCGGCAGTTTACTGTGCCAAGCTTTGCAATGTAATCACGGGTTATATCGTCATAGTCACAGCCGTCATTAAAAATATCATTCGTGACGATCACCGTATTTTTTACCGATTTTGTCATTTTTTCAATGCCATCTACGACATTTTCTATGGTATTTTTGTCATTTTCTGTAAAAATATGGTTGGCAACAAGGTTTGAAACGCACTCAAGAAGCACATTTTCATAATTTGCCGCAGTTTTTTCATTTATAAAGGAATACTGCTCTATGGTGTCAAAGCCCTTGCCAAGGCGCATTTTGCGGTGACGCTCTATGCGTTTTGCCCCCTCTTCGCCGTAAGGCTCCATGGTGGCGATATATGCAGTTTTGCCGCTGTAGCTCACAGCGATGCTTTCAGCAAAGGCAGATTTTCCGCTTCCGCCGCCGCCAATGACAAGAGTGACCATTCGCTTCCTCCATAAAAAATAAAACCTCCACAGATGTGAAGGCACGACAAAAAGACCTGACCTTCCATTCTCTGTGAAACAATCGGTGAATTATATGGCGGCATTCCGACTTTACGGCAGCAGGACTGTACGGGACTTGCACCCGTTTCCCCGGACCATATATAAAAATTATAAACTTTTACAGGGTAAAAGTCAATAGCAAGTAGATTTTCCAATCAGACAGACTGGATTTACCTTTTCACTCCCTCAGTCTTTGCTTCGCAAAGCCAGCTCCCTCGTCTGAGGGAGCCAAGGAATTATATTTATGCCATACTACCCCAGTATTCTCACGCACCAGACGGCGGCGATAAATGCGGCAAGGTCAGCAAGCAGGGCGCAGGCAATCAGCCTGCCCGTATTTTTCATCCCCACCGCACCCGAATACACCCCCACAGTGTAGATGCTCGTTTCGCTTGCCCCAAGCATCACGGCGGCAATTTTGCCCACCTCGCTGTCGACGCCCATCTCAACCATGATTTCGCTGCCCAGCGCCAATGCGCCCGAGCCTGAAAACGGGCGAAGCAGGATTATCTGCGCCGTTTCGGGCGGCAGCCCAAACAGACCGAGCAGGGGAGACAGTATTCCCGACATTATAGCCATTCCGCCAACAGCGCGGAAAATCGAAACGGCAGTCAGCATTATCAGAATATTGGGAAAAATCGCCATCAGCACCCCCATAGCCTTCTTCACACCATCGGCAAAGCAGGATGACATATCAACGTTTTTCCACCAGCCGACCGCAAAAGTCAGTGCAATTACAATGACAGGCACGGCAGCTGTCATGATTTTTCACCCCTTTCACTCATTATGCAGACAAAAACTCCCACGCAGACTGAAATCACCGAGCTTATCCACACATGGGGCAGTATGTCATAGGCATTTACAGCGCCCAACGATGCCCTTATCGTGCAAAGGCTTGTGGGCAGAAGCTGAATTGAGGCGGTATTAAAAACGATAAGCCGCCCGAGCAGGTTTGTCTGCCCTTTATCGGCAAGGATTTTCGCCGCCTTCAGCCCGCTGACCGTTGCAAGATTCCCCAGCCCGAGGAAGTTGGCTGAAATATTCTGGGAAACGAGGTTTTTAAAATCCCTGTCAGTTACATTTTTAAACAGCCTGTTGATAACCGGAGCGAACAGGCGCGAGAGTTTTTCCGTCATTCCGGCTTTTTCCATAATTTCACATACGCCGCACCACAGGCACATTCCGCCGCTCAGCGACATCACAAGTTCCCACGCAGATGCAATACCTTCCGAGAGCCCTCCGGCGAGACCTTCATAACTCCCGGAAAATGCCGAAATAATAAGAGAAAGGCACAAAATTACCGTACAAATTCTATAAATCACAAGCCACCTCCGCTTTGTTATTTCCTGTCGAAAAATGTATATTACTGTAAAATCTTCTTGTGAAAATCTGTAAATGCCTATTGACAAATGTCGAAAATTGAGATATACTTTTTTCATAAAAGACATCTCACAAAAAATTAACTGTTACTGGGAATTTTCTTTCGGGAAAAATTCCCTGACATTTACAACCCGGAGGTATAAATTATGAAAATTGGCGGTTACACAAGAAAAGTTGACGAACTGGGCAGAGTTGTTTTCCCAATCGAAATAAGACGTAAGTTCAAGATCGAGCCAGGCGACCAGATGAGAATCTATGTCGAAGGCGGCAGCATCATCATGAAGAAGGATCAGGATGAATGCGTTTTCTGCGCAGCTACCAAGAACCTCATCGAGCTTAACGGCAAGTTCATCTGTCACAAGTGCCTCGAAAAGGCAAACGGAGCTGAACATGAATAAGATTTCCATCTCCACAGAGTTCATCAAGCTTGACGCGCTACTCAAATTTGCAAACCTTGTCTCCAGCGGGGGAGAGGCAAAGATCCTCATCGCTGACGGTCAGGTTTCTGTAAACGGCGAAGTATGCCTTATGCGCGGCAAGAAAATCAGACCGGGCGACACAGTTTCTCTCGGTGACCAGACTATCGTTATTGAATAAATTATGTACCTGAAAAGTTTACAGCTGGAAAATTTCCGCAACTATACGTATAATAAGTTTGATTTTATACCGGGCGTAAACATTATTTTGGGTGAAAATGCCATAGGCAAGACAAATATTCTGGAAGCTGTTCACATGATGACAGGCACAGGCTCTTTCCGTTCGGCCAAAAAAGCCGATATGATTATGTGGAAAGAGCCTTATTCCATTCTTAAGGCCTCTGTCGTTTCACGCGACAGAGACTTTGAGCTGGAGCTGAATATGCCTCTCAAGGGCACGCCGTACTCCAAGGTAAACGGGGTTAAAAAGCCTGTTACAAAGGGTCTCAGCGACGTTCTTGCCTGCACGGTATTTGCTCCTGACGACCTTTTTATCGTCAGCGCAGGGCCGTCTATGAGGCGTGATTTTATGGACAGAGCTTTAAAGCAGCTCCGCCCGAATTATGCTTCGCTTCTGCTCAAATATCAGAAGCTGATGGACGGCAAGAACAAGATTCTCAAGAACTGGGAAACAGCTCCCCAGTTCCGCGATATCCTGCCCGATTACACCGAAAAAATGGCAATGCTTTCCGCCCAGATAATCGCTTATCGCCACAATTTCATACAGGCTATCGAGCCTATTGCCCAGACCGTCCAGAGCGAAATTTCCTCAGGGCGGGAATTGTTGTGTCTGAAATATAAGACTATCTCGACAGTCACCGATACGGGCGCAGATTTCGAGACTATTTTCAATGAGATTATGCTCCATGCGAGAAAGCATGAGCTTGCCGAAATCGCATCGGGGGTATGTCTCACAGGCATTCATAAGGATGATATCGAAATCGAGCTTGGCGGCAGAAGCGCAAAGGGCTCGGCTTCACAGGGACAGACAAGAACGGCCGCTCTTTCGCTTAAACTTGCCGAACATTCGCTGTTCCATAAGGTCAACGGCGAATATCCTGTGCTGCTGCTCGACGATGTTTTCAGCGAGCTTGACGAAAAGCGCCGCGACTATATCATGAGCAAAACTCAGGCAGGCCAGGTCATTATCACTTCCTGCTACGAAGAAGGGGACAGATTCCCTATGGAAGCGAATATAATAAGACCATTTAAGTAAACACTGTCATCCTGAGGGCATAGTCCGAAGGATCTTTCCCAACTCTGTAGCTTGTGCTTCATTTATAGAAAGATTCTTCGCTTCGCTCAGAATGACACAGGTGAGCAAACGTAAATATTCCGCTTTTTGTCATCCTGAGGGCACAGCCCGAAGGATCTTTCCTGAATCTGTAGTCTGTACTCCATTTATGGAAAGATTCTTCACTTCGTTCAGAATGACATAAAGGTAAACATCATAACGACATAGACTCAACAACAAGCAATGGGGGCACACCAATGTACTACATCTATATGATTACAAACTGAAATAATCGTGTGCTCTACACCGGTGTCACAAATGATCTTGTCAGACGTATTTATGAACACAAGCACAAGCTTGTAAAAGGCTTTTCCTCAAAATATAATCTTAATAAGTTGGTATATTTTGAACATACACCTGATGTCACAAGTGCTATAACACGCGAAAAGCAAATTAAAGGGCTGTTGCGTTCAAAAAAGAATGCATTGGTCGAATCCATGAATCCCGAATGGAACGACTTATATGAAACGCTCTAAACTTCTGTCATCCTGAGAGCACAGTCCGAAGGATCTTTCCCAACTCTGTAGTTTGTGCTTCATTTATGGAAAGATTCTTCACTTCGTTCAGAATGACATAAAGGTAAACATAGGAATAACACAATCCCCACTTAACCTATTCACAAAAGGAGAAAAATATGCTTCGCGATTCATTTTCCAAGGATGGCTACATAATCAATCAGGGCATAATCACAGACGTGAAAAACGGCTGTTATTTCTCCTGCAAAAACGGCTGCGGCTGGATCGCCACATGGAACTTTCTCCGTTACCACGGCATTGACGTTTCCATCGAAGCCGTTCACGATTATCTTCTCAATCACCTCCGCTTTGGCGGATTTTTAGGCACAAAGCCTACCCATATCAGGGCTTATCTTGAAAGCTTCGGCTTCAAGGTAAAGCGTGTTTTCAGAAAAAAGAAGGCTCTTGAGCTTTCAAAGACAATAAACAGCGGTATCATCATGTATTTTCACAACAGAGGAGCACATTTCGTCGCCTTTTACCGTGAAAACGAGGAGGAATTCCGCTTTCTCAACGCAATTTACGGCAGGGAAGCCCACATCATGCCGATGGACGAATTCCTGCGCGACCACAGCTATCTCAATTTAATGTATTTCATGGGGGTAGAATAAATGCTGACGCTTTTACTCAATATCATCTGCAGCTCTGCAATTACATTATGGCTCAAGTTTGGTGAAACAAGAGGCAGCCATTCGGACACAGTCACAACTCTCAACTATTTCATCGCAGGGCTGGGCGGTCTGATAATTTTCTTCGTAAACGGCGGTGCAAACATTCAACAGCCTGTGCATAACTGGCTGCTTACTGTGCTTTTCGCTGTCATCACAGGCGTTCTTTATCTTATGACATTCCTGCTTATGATTCGCGCCATTATCCGCAACGGCGCAGGTATGTGTACGCTGTGGAATAAAGCCGCCGTGCTTATTCCAATCTTCACAAGCCTTATCCTCTGGGGCGAAAGCCCTGCCCTCATCGGCTGGATAGGCGTTATCCTCACTCTTATTTCCATCTTCCTTGTAAGCTATCAGGGCGGCGGAATCAAGTTTGACAAGTATCTCATCGCATTGACGCTCTGCTCCGGTATGGGCTCCACAATGCTGAAAATTTTCCAGAAAACCGTCGACATCCAGCTCAACGATTTCTTCGTTTTCTGCACATTCACAACATCATTTATCGTTTCGCTCATTCTTGCACTCCGCAAGGGCAAGCTGCAGTTAAGCGGTCTTAACGTATTCACAGGCACAATGGTCGGCGCTGTAAACATGCTTTCCGATGTGTTTATGATGGTGGCATTGACACAGCTTCCTGCCGCTATCGCATATCCTGTTTCTTCGTCGGGCGCAATCTCAATGATTGCCGTTATGTCGGCAATTCTCTTCAAGGAGCGCATGACCAAAAAGCAGATTCTCGCTCTCGTGCTGACAATAATCGGTATTGTGCTTATCAATTTATAAGCCGTATCGGCAGGGCAGGGGAGAGGTTTTTAAAAACGATAAGTAATTTATAGTTATTTTTATACTTAAAGTCATCGTAATTTGTTCAAAAACTTAAACTTGTCCCTTGATTTCACACAGCGCAGGTATTATAATATTCTTAATGGGGCGAAAATAATTATCACCCATAATAGCTCCCCTTGAGAGGGGAGCTGGCAAGCGTAAGCTTGACTGAGGGGTAGAAGGTAAACATTATGAAAGAATACAACAAATCAAATGTCCCTTTAGCAAAAGAACTTCGAAAAAATATGACACCATAGGAAAACAAGCTTTGGTATCAGTTTCTACGAAGTTACCCCGTTCGTTGGAACAGACAAAAAGTTCTCGGTAATTATATCGTGGATTTTTACTGTTCAAAAGCAAAGCTTATTATTGAACTCGATGGAGGCTATCATTTTTCTGATAAATCAGAAAAAGCTGATGCTCTGCGTACTAAAGAATTGAAAGCAACGGGACTCAGACTCTTCCGTATCCCCAATTCCGATATTGATAAAAATTTCAATGGGGTGTGCGAATTTATAGACTCTCTTGTTAAAAATTCTCTCCCTCCGACTCACCTTCGGTGAGCCACCTCCCTCCTCAGAGGGCGGTCATATATCATTGTAAAATCCACTTTTTAAGAGGAGTTATTTATATGAATAATTGTACAAACCGCCGCTACTGCGGCACACTCCGTGAGGAGAATATCGGTGAAAAAGTCACCGTTTACGGCTGGGTTGCACGTAACCGTAACCTCGGCAGCCTTATCTTCACAGATATGCGCGACCGCACAGGTATCGTCCAGTGCGTTTTCGACCAGGCTGTTGACGCAGACCTCGCTCTCCGTGCTGAAGATATGCGTATGGAATGGGTAGTTGCTATCGAAGGCACAGTCCGTATGCGTTCTTCCATCAACCCTAACATCCCAACAGGTAAGATCGAGATCCTTGCTGAAAACCTCACAGTTTTCACAAAGGCTGAAACACCTCCATTTGAGGTAAACGACAACATCAATACAAATGAAATGCTCCGCCTCAAGTATCGTTATCTCGACCTTCGCCGTCCATCTCTCCAGAGAATTATGGAGATCCGCCACAAGGCAGCTCAGGTAACACGCAGCTACTTTACAGAACAGGGCTTCTGGGAAATTGAAACACCAATGCTCACAAAGTCCACACCGGAAGGCGCACGCGACTATCTCGTTCCTTCCCGTGTTCACCCAGGCTCTTTCTACGCTCTCCCACAGTCCCCACAGCAGTATAAGCAGATGCTTATGCTCAGTGGTGTTGACCGCTATATGCAGATTGCACGCTGCTTCCGCGACGAAGACCTTCGTGCAGACCGTCAGCCTGAGTTCACACAGATCGACCTTGAAATGTCCTTCGTAGATATGGAAGACATCATGGCAATCCAGGAAGGCTTCATCAAGAAGATCTTCAAGGAGCTCCGCGGTGTTGACGTTGAAACTCCTATCATGCGCCTCACTTATGCTGAAGCAATGAGCCGTTTCGGCTCCGATAAGCCTGATATGCGCTTTGGTTTTGAGCTTCGCGACATTTCTGACCTCGTAAAGGATAGTGGCTTTACACCATTCGTAGCAGCTATCGAAAACGGCGGTTCTGTTCACGCTATCAACTTCAATGAAGTCGGCGGCAAGATGAGCCGTAAGGAAATCGACTCTCTCGGCGAATATGTCAAGACATACCGCGCTAAGGGTCTTGCATGGGCAAAGGTTACAAAGGACGGCGTAACTTCCTCCTTTGCAAAGAATATGCCTGCTGAAATTATGACAGCTATTTATGAGCGCATGAATATCAAGGAAGGCGACCTTCTCGCTATCATCGCTCACGAAGATACAGAAACAGCTCAGACAGCTCTCGGCGCCTTGAGATGCGAAGTTGCACGCCGTCAGAAGCTCATCAATCCTGATGACTTCAAGTTCCTCTGGGTTACAGACTTCCCACTCCTTGAAAAGGGCGAAGATGATGACGGTGTAGAACGCTTCTATGCAAAGCACCACCCATTTACAGCTCCACGCGACGAGGATATTCCACTCTTTGAAACAGCGCCTGAAAAGATGATGGCTAAGGCATACGACATCGTATGTAACGGCTATGAAATGGGCGGCGGCTCTATCAGAATCCACGACCCTGAAGTTCAGCAGAAGATGTTCAACTGCCTCGGCTTCACAACAGAGGACACACTTGCTCGTTTCGGCCACATGATCGAAGCATTCAAGTTCGGCGCTCCTCCTCACGGCGGTATTGCTTACGGCTTCGACCGTATCGTAATGCTCCTTGCAGGCACAGAAGACATCCGCGATTCAATCGCATTCCCAAAGATCCAGACTGCTTCCGAAGTTATGACTTCCTGCCCATCCGAAGTAGAAGAAAAGCAGCTTCGTGAACTTTGTATTAAGGTTGACCTCCCTGTAAAGGAAAAAGCTGAATAATTTAATTTAAGCATAAAAATGCCTCCCCTGTGCAAGGGGAGGTGTTTTTGTTTACAAAAACGGAGGGGTTGTATATACTAAATCCCGTAGGGGAGGGGTCACCCCTCCCGAATCTATATGTCATCCTGAGGGCATAGCCCGAAAGATCTTTCCCATCTCTACATCCTGTGCTTCATTCATGGAAAGATTCTTCACTTCGTTCAGAATGACATAAAAAACGTAGGGGCGGGTTTCCACGCCCGCCCGTTATTTTTCACAACTCAAAGTATAATTATTCTAAAATATTACTGTTCACTATCAGTTTTCAGCATATATGTAACTCTGTCCGGGCCGGAATAGGCACCTGCGACGCTTATGGTGACCTTATCTCTCGCCTTGTTGACAATGAGGGTTATATCCACATCCTCCACCTGAAAAATATGGTCGTCCTTTTGCCTGCGGTATTGTCCTTTAAGGATTACCTCGGTCCACTCATCAAGAGGAGTAACTCGTTCTTCCTGCTCTTTATCGTAAATCACAACACCTTCAAGCAGCCGTGCAAACTCCGAGAGCATATCCTCCTTGCCTTCGATTTTCACCATATCGTCATACTGCTCAAATGGATATTCGTACACCTTTTCGTGGTACTCAGGCGGCAGATATCTTATGTCCTCCCATGTGACCTCATTGGCGCTGATTTCCTGCTTTTCCTCAAAAAATCCAACCGCAGTATCATACAAATCAAGCTCCTTTCCCGGCAGCTTACCCATGTATGTCACACCTATGAGCACACCAAACACAACCGCCAGACAGCCAAAATATAATAAAGCCTTTTTCATATCCGCCCTCCTTTGAAGTATTATTTCAATTATATCACAACCGCCACTTAATTCTCAACTGTTTTCCACCAGAGTCCCATTTTATATTGCCATTTGCCGTTTTTCAGCCGTGCTTTGCCTTTATATTCCTTGAAATCATCGGTATCCTCATACTTTTTAACCGAAAATCTGAAGAAATCCTCCGCTTCATCTCTTGTGATTATTTCATAGCAGACGGCATTATCGGCTTCATAGCCCTGTCTTACACTTTCAAACTCTTCGGTTTCCCTGTAATCTACATAAATAGTTGCTCTACCATTCTCATCGACAGGGAGCATACCAGCGAATTTCATAAAAACCCATTCCTTTTCCTCCACATTACCGATCTCTGAAAGGTCAAATATAATCAGCTCAACATCATTTTCCACGTCTTTTTCAATCATAGGCGCTAATATCTCATACCATACTTTAGGCAAGCCCGGGCGTTTTTCCCGCAATTCCACCTTGCCGAATTTAATCGGCGGATTACAGTCAAGCTGACCTTTGCTGTCCGCTATCGCAACTATATCACCGCTGTCCCACTGGGCATCATCCGGTGTGAACATATAAAAAAGATTTCCCACATCATACGTCAGGTCTTTGAAAAGTGTACTTCCGTACATTTTTACCACAACTTCTGCATCGTAGAATCTATACTGCTCAGGAGAAGCTATATCGGCAAAAGGTTCTTTTTCAATCACAATTTCAGGCTGTGCGGCAGGGTAGAGCCAGTTAAGCACCGCAACAAAAGCAAGAGATATACCAAGCATAAATATAATTCGTTTCATATTTTCACCTCCTTTATTATATAGACCATTGGGTGGTCGAAAATGGGACAAGTTTTTCAAAATATTTATAATTTTATTGTATCATATACATTATATCAAAGCAAATCAATTGTAGGGTGCGGCGCCCTCGACGCACCGCAGACACATCATACATATAAGCAAAGAGATTCTTCGTTTCACTCAGAATGGCATATCGCTAAACAAAATAGCCGCACAAGATTCCTTGCACGGCTATTTATTCACGTTCTTTTTATCTGTCCTTCCCACAAGATAGTCGACAGACACCTCAAAAAACTCCGCAAGCTTTACAAGAATTTCAAGCTTAGGCTCGCGTGTCATAAGCTCATAATTTTGATAAGCTTTCTCTGTAATATCACAATATATTGCCACCTGACCCTGTGTCAGCCCTTTTTCTTTACGGCATTCTCTGAGCCGTTGCGCCAAAATGATTTTCATATTTTCACCTACAATTGTTCTTGACAACTGTAGTATAATTCATTAAAATCATAAATATACCAACATTCGTTGGTGCATTATGATTTAATGGAGAGCTATATGGCAGATTTTTGTTTAGATTGTTGGAATAAAATAAATGACCGAAATGACCCGCCCGATAAATATGTTCTTTCACGAGAACCTGCGCTATGTGAAGAATGCGGTGAATATAAGCGTGTTATAATTATGGAACGAAAACATTATGGACTCTTATTCACATTTATGGATTTCATTATGGATTTATTCAGCAGGGGAGAATGACATATTCCTGCAGTATTATCATAAACTTATCATTGACATTCACATTGGCATTTGGTACAATAAAAATGCGGCGGAAAAGCACTTGCTTATGCTTTTTCAACAAAAGCCGCCATTACATCTGTAAACTAAAAATAACATAAAGGAAGGTACTACTATGTATATTGATGAATGCAGAGAACGCTCCCGTTTTGAGTCCAAGGGCTCTTTCGTTCTTAACGGCGTGACTATCCCTTACAACACAGTCTGCGAAGACAACTTCTTCATGGCTGATGACGGCACACCTCTGGGCACTCTCTTCTCCTATTCCTATTTCAGAAGCGATGTAGAGGACAATTCCACACGTCCTGTTCTCTTCGGCTACAACGGCGGCCCAGGCTGCGGCTCTCTCTGGGTACACATGGGTCTCTTTGGTCCAAAGCGTGTTAAGCTTGACAACGAGCTCAAGCTCCCAACAGTTCCTCCATTCGAACTTGAAGATAACCCACACTGTCTCCTCGACATCTGCGATATCGTTATGGTAGACCCAATCGGCACAGGCTTCGGCAGACTTTTCAACGAAGCTAAGCGCGCTGAAATCTACGATACAGACGAAGATATCCGTCACTTTGCAATGTTCATCGACCAGTGGCTCACACGCTACGGCAGACATAACTCCCCGGTTCTTCTCGCAGGCGAAAGCTACGGCACAGGCCGTTCTGCTCTCCTCGTAAACGAACTCATCGGCGGCGGCCCAACAAAGGCTGAAACAATGGGTATCTCTGTTTCCGGTATTATGCTTCTCGGCTCCACATTCTATGATAAGGTTCCAGTTGAAAAGGCAGTTCTCGACCTTTACACAATGGCTGCTACATATCAGTACCACCGTCCAGAAGGCTTGCCTGAACGCGACGAATTCCTTAAGGCTGCTGAAGAATTCTCCGACGGCGAATACCTCATGGCTCTCCATAAGGGCGACGCTATGACAAAGGAAGAAAAGCTTGCTGTTGCAGAAAAGCTCGCTTACTTCACAGGTGTTTCCGTAAAGTACATCATGTCCCACAACCTCCGCATCGATATGCGTGAGTTTATGCACCTTCTCCTCGAAGACAGAGAAGAAATCGTTGGTTTCTACGATGGTCGTTACACATGGCCTGAAAACTATGCACTCAAGGATACCAATGTTATCGCTGACGACCCTGCAATGGGCCAGTACACACCTGCATTCCAGGCTGCATTCGCTCTTATGTGCAAGGAGCTTAACATCACATTTGACCGTTCCTCCAAGGGTCTTTCCCACCATGTAAATATGGCTTGGAACAGAAAGTTCAAGACAGCTCCTGCTATGGCTCTCGGCCTTGCAATGAGAAGAAATCCTGCTCTCAGAGTATTCTTCGCAAGCGGTATGTATGACCTCTGCACAACAGCAGGTATGTCCAAGTATCTTGCTCACCACTCCAACCTCGACCTTAACCGTGTAATGCGCGGTATTTATCCATCCGGCCACATGGCATATCTCGGCGAAGAAAGCGCACAGCTCCTCGCAAAGGATATGAGAAAGTTCTTCACAGAAGCTATCGAAGGCAAGAGAGCTTGGTAATTTAAGCTGAATATTTCAAAAGGCGGTAGAAATACCGCCTTTTTTCATGCCTTATCGCACTAATGTGCCTCCCCTGTGCAAGGGGAGGGGGACCATTGGAACAATGGTGGAGGGGTTGTAAATCTTCTTGTCATTCTGATTCAAAGCCGAAGAATCTCCCACTATTGCACAATCTCCCTGCCTCCCTCTGAGGAGGGAGAGAACTGCCGCGGGCATATTTAATCACCTCATTATTTTCTTCTTTACAAGTCTCCCATATATATGTTATAATAAATAAAAAATACAGGAGGTACAGTCTATGAAAAAATATCGTGTATACATCATTTTCGCCCTCATTCTGCTGCTTCTTGTACTTTTCAGAGAGCCGATAGGGAATATATTCCGCTACGAATCGGGCACTATACGTGATTTGTTTTATAATGTCGAATCTATGTATAAGAAGGTTGAATGCGTTACTCCGGAAGGCAAATATGAGCTTGGTCAGGTTGAAAGTCAGCAATATATTCGTGATTTTCTCAACACAAAGGTTAAAACAAACATCTGGAATAAAGAGTTTGTATTCCCTGACACAGAGTACAGAATATATTTCTCACATCCCGGTGACGGCATTGCATTTCGCATAAAAATGACCGATGAAGCCATTGAAATATGGGAAAGAGAATTTTACACCTCCGACAAGCATCATGTGTATCTCATCGACAACTAAATAAAAAGGAGAGCTTTTCGCTCTCCTTTATTTCATTTTGTCATAAATAATATCATCTGTCGGCTGTCGGTAGTGTTCATAAGATATGAGCTCATCTCATCCGGATATATCTCCATTCCGCTGTTTATCGTTAATTTCTGCGTTCCTATAAGCGAACTAACCTTGATTTCATCGGTATGCGCACACATCATCAGCACATTTTCGTATGTTTCCGACTTCCATACATAGCTGTCGCCACTTTTTTCAAAACCAGCCGGTGTTCTGACAATCAAACCTGCTCCGCTTGCCTTAATATTCTGGCTTAATGTCATCATCTTTGCCGCATGGTTTTCACTTATAATACCGTACAACATGCTGTTTTGGCTGCTTAAAGAGGACATTTCCTTATTCCACCAACCCTTATGGTAAGCTTCACACTTCCCGCCGTTTGCTTTATCGGAATTTTCATACATCATACCCGACATATTGCTTTCTGCCAAAGCATTTTCCATCATTTTCATCAGCTCTTTTTTCTTTGTTTCATCAGCCATATCCGATGCCTTTTCGTCAACCGGAAATGCCGCACATAGCTTTACGCCCTTATCGAGATATGTATCGAGCCTTATTTTTATATTATCTATCATTATTTCTTCTGAATCGAGCAGGGAAGTAATGGCGGATTTATCCCATTCTGCGGCAATATGTCTTTCGGGCATTATACAAACTGCACACACAACTAATATCAGAATCATAATTGATAGCAAAAGGATTTGACTTTTCTTCATACAATACCCTCCTTTATTTCATTTTGTAGCTTTTTATTTCGCTTCGGTAATTGCCCTGATATTTTATATCCACATCTCCGGCATACCTTATCATAATTTTTATCTCTTTTTCGCCGTACATACCGATTATCGTCACATTCTGCTTATTTTTAAACCAGAAGTTTGCCTCTTCCAACGGCTGGACGGTAAGCAGTCTGAGATTTTTGGAGAACATTTCTTCCACAGCCTGTGGAGTTTTTCCGTTTTTCTCTGTGATTTCCTTGAACTCCTTGTAGCTGTCGCTGTTGAAAGGGTAGATAACGTCAGTCCAGACGATTTTCTCAGGCGGCACGCCCAATTCAGCTTTTATATCACTCATAACAGCGTCATAAAGGTTAATTTCATCGGGCTGTGAGGCATAGTGATTCCATAAAATTATCGCCGCAATCAGGATGGCAACAAGAATACGCACCCATTTATAGTCGATAAGAATTTTAATTGTTTCCACTATCAGCTTGAGAAACTCATTGCGCAAATCCTGTCTTGCACTGTTATAATTCTCAAAAGCGTCCCACAGACTCATATTTCAGCCCCCTTTCTTATTCAAGTATACCATACTCGCAAGGCAATGGCAATACGCCGTTTCACGTGAAACTTTAATGTTTAACAGGCGTTCATATTCCTATGTATTGTTTCAATAATTTTCTCCCCTCCGCTTTGTTGAATCAGTATATTGAATTGTGCTTATATTTTTGCTATGATTATTATAATAAACGAAAGGAGGCTTGTTATGACTAATTTCCACCCATGGCGCAGATTTTTCGCCAGAATGATTAATTTGGGAACATATCTTGTGTTCGCACTTCTGTTTTATCATTTAATTTTGCATAGAAATCCGCTGAGATATCCGGGAAGCCACACTGTCGTGTTCTTTTTAGTTTATTTACTCTTTTCCATTACTCTTGAATCATTATTTCTCTGGAGGCGCGGTCAGACAACAGGGCATAGCCTTTTCGGAATAAAAATTCTTTCATCCGCCGGATATAGGCTTTCATTTGTTCAGGCTCTTAAGCGTACATTTTCTTTATACATATTTGGACTTGCTCTTGGCATTTTCCCGTTTTCCATTATTGCAATGCTTTTGTCATACCTGAAATACAGAAAAGGGCAAGAGCTCGCTTTTGATAACAACATAAAGATAGAAATTTCCACTAAAGAGCCTGTTTTTTCTCTGATTTTCATTTCATTTTTACGATTTGCCCTTATTTTTTATCTGCTCACAGTGTCACACGGATACACAAGTGTACCAAACCATGGTTTGCTTACACCTGCTCAGATTGCAGAAAATTATCATGCTTTGCAGAAATATTTTTATCTTGAAGATAAAACATGGGATTTATCTGATGATTTAATCTTTTATTCTGATAAAATATCTGATTCTATCCAACCAACTGACTTTAAATTGATCACCGACACCGAAAACGGCAAAATAAGCGAGTTGCATTGCTCATTTTCCGGCACAGACTCTCAATTTACTATGCCGCATAAGGAAATTCTGCTTCTTTTTGCTGCTTCAAATGGTGCCGATGGCTTTAATATGAAGCATTTCTGGACGGAAGCATATCGTCGCTTTGACAGACCAGTTGAGTCCAGCCGTTATATAAATACATTCGACGATCATTTCTCCGAAACGCATTACAGCTTCATTGCCGATGGCTATGCACATAAAATCAAAAATGGACAGGATATCTATTCCGGCGGCAAGGAATATTCATTTAATTTTGATATTTATATTGGCTACCGTTAGATAAATTGTTATATACGGAAAGGAGATATAATATGAACAGCATTTGTCCGCATCCGTGGAGAAGATTTTTTGCACGTGTTATTGACCATTCCTTTTATGCTCTGTTTTCGACCTTATTTTTCGCAATTATTTTGGGCAGAAATGCAAATCTTGCCCATTCTTGGCTTGATAATTACATTTTTGCATCGTTCTGCTATATTTTCGGCGCGGTAATTGAAGGTATTTTGCTTCATTTCTTTACGACAACTCCAGGCAAGTTCCTCTTTGGCATACGATTGACCTATTCCGACGGTCGCAAATTATCCATCATTGACGGGACAAAACGTGCCCTCGGTATGTGGCTGCACGCAATGGGGCTGAGTATTCCATTTATCAATTTTTACACCGCTTTTCGATGCTATAAGCTATGCAAACAGGGCAAATCTCTGCCTTATGAGAGCTATTACATAGTGTATCACACCAAATTTTCCAATTCAGCTCTCATTATAGTCGCTTTTCTGCTCATAAATGTTTTAACTGTAAATCTTGCTGAAATTGCACCTGATCATCTTATAAATCTTCCTCATAAGGGCGCAATTACACGCGATGAGTTTATGGAAAACTATGAGTATGTGACGAGATTTTTCTATAATAACAACAACTGGATGTTCCTCGATGCTCACGGTCAGTTCAGAACAGACAGATATAACAGCAAAATCAAAGTTTTCTCTGAAAATGATAATGTTACGCGGGTTGAAGCAGCCACAACAGGGTGGATTACCGATATACAGATGGTTGCGATAGCTTTTTCGGGCGGAAGTCCATCGGAAATCAGTAATTTTATGAAAAGCGATACTTTCACGCTTTTCAGCAAAGACCGTCACACAGTTCTTTTCACTCTTGACAGGATAGATGAAAAAAGCTATTACGATGAGAAATTCACTTTTTCAAGCCAAAACGTAGCTTATAATACTATTTATGATTGGCAAAAGCAGACACATACACTCCAGATGGAAAGAATTTTGTCTTAACAGTGAAACATTTTCCGTTTTTTCCCGTCTATATTGATAAAGGAGGGATAATATGAAAAAAATTATTTTACTGACTCTTATTTCGGCACTTTTGTTTGCAGGATGCGCAAAGGGCGAAGTTATCACTTCAACTGCACCGCCTGAAACCACAACCGCTCCGCCGACACATAACTTTGAATATGTGACTTTCGATGCCAAGGTTATGAAAAAAGACGGCACAAATCTTCTTTTAGGCGACCTTGGTGAAACAGTAGGCTCGATTTTCTATCTGACCACTGACGATGACACCATAAATACCGGTGATATCGTCGAAGTCACATTCAATGGTATGATTATGGAAAGCTATCCTCCGCAGCTCGGCGACCCAAGCCTGAAGCTGAAAGAGAAGGGCACAAGCGCTCTGCCTATGCTTGAAGAAATTTTTTACGAATTATGGGAGCGAGATGAAGGTCTTAATGGCAACATTAACCTTATAGCAGTTGATCTTGACAAGATAAATGTAATTTCTGACATCGAAAAGGAAGCTTTTATAAAAATTCTCGATAATTATATGTATACCAACCATGATATTTCGGTAATTGCTTCAAATTATGAAAAGTTGAAGTCCGAAAATATGCTGGCGCCTTATAGCGACATAAAGAATTCATATCATTTTGAAAACGGTCTTCTTTTCTCATTCGATGCTCAGGAGAACACAAGCATTCCTGTTACAAGCTTCAGCATGACAGTTTCAAAATGGCGCTCGCCGCTTGGTGCTTATGGTTTTACCATCAATTCAAAGCTAAAAAATGACGAGTGGACATATAAAATCGAGAACGAGTTTATCTCATAGGTGGCAAAATGAAGAAGAAAATCAATATTTTAGCGGTATTCCTTGCGGTTTTCGCCGCAACATACCTGTTTACAAGCTTTTGCATTCCTGGCTGGCGATTAAAATTAGATGCCCCGCCGATGGAACTTTTCATCGCACATCTGAAAAGCATGATGCTTCTCAAATGCTCGGCTTCGATGATAGCAGGCGCTGTAGCAGGTCTTATAACCGCAAAATTTATAAAATAGCAAAAACCGATGTTTCATGTGAAACATCGGTTTTATTTTACATTACACACATTATATGATACAATATGAATAATGGAGGTGAGCTTATGTTTTCTATTAATGTACCACGAATTGCAGTTGCCTATATTGACACAGCAAAATACTTAAAAGCTGAATATATGGACAGAGCACCTGTTATTATTGCCGATAATTATGCAGATTATTATTCTGACAGCGCCTATTCCTATGTAATCGACCTTGATATGATTTCAAAAAATGCTGCTTTTGAGATTTTTGCCCGCGCAGCATATTCGCGTGAGCTTGTGATTTTTGTTACAGAAAACCCTGCTCTCATCGAGCTTTTTGGCATAGTCGAATACCGCGGAGGCGATGTTTATGCTAATGCATGCAAAGCAAAGCCTGTCGAGTTTGAAAGCTATGATGCTGTAACTCTCAATCTTCCAATTCCGGTCAACTTCGCGTTGAAGGGAAGAATGCCTAATAACGATATCAGCCTTTTCATCAGATATGGCGCTCATTTCAAACATTTTGAAGAAGCAACGCATCTGCTGCTGACCGAAGATATCGATGTGGATTTCAGCGGTAAAAAAGTTTTGGCAATGGGTGACGGCTACAATGTTATTGCTCGTAAATTTGCCGATAAAGAGAGGATTTACGAAACAGCTGAAATAAAATATGAACATAACGGTTGGAAATTCGGATATTTTATCCCTGACAGGGAATCTGAAATCTGGGATTACGGTCAGTTTTTCTATTTTGTCACAAAGGATGAATATCCTAAAATGATTCTTACGGACGATATAATCGCAATGAATTTCTATACGTGTTTCGAGGAAGAAAAGCATATCCCTCAGAACTTCGTCAGGCTTTAATATATTATATAAGGTAGGCGGGGCAGGAGAGCTGTCCCGTTTTTGATGTTTCATGTGAAACATTGTTTGTTATTGATGTTTTCCGTATTATATGTTATACTATTTTAGAAAGGAAGGTGGCATATATGTTTTCTATTGATGTCCCAAGAATCGCAGTTGCCTATATCGAAACGGCAATCGAGCTTAAAAAGCAGTATCAGGACAAAAATCCTGTTATCATAGCAGATAATTACGCAAGTTTTCACAATAATGATGCCTATTCTTACGCAATTGACATTGATTTAATCGGCAAACAGTCGGCTTTTGAGATTTTATTTCGCGCAGCTCAGCAACATGGATTTGCGATTTTTGTAACCGAAGATCCGAAGTTCATCAAGCTTTTCAATATTATTGAATACCGTGGCGGCGATGTTTATGCCGATGCCTGCAGAGCTTTCCCTGTAAGATTCGAAAGCAACGATGCGGTCACACTTAATATTCCGATACCTGTAAGTGTCGCCCTGACAGGCAGACTTCCGCAGAATGATTTACATATTTTCCTTCGTTATGGCGCTCATTTCGTTGATGTCGAAAATGCAACTCATGTAATTCACACAACTGACGATGAAATTGACATAAACGGTAAAAAGATTCTCGCTATGGGTGATGGATACAAGGCAATTTACAATAAAATGCCCGAAAAGGAAATAATCTGTGAGGATGCGACTATAAGATACGAGCACAATGGCTGGAAATTTGGCTATTTTGTCCCTGACTACGAATCGGCTATCTGGGAATACGGACAGATTATCACCTTCATCACTAAAGACGAACATCCGAAAATGATTCTCACTGACGACATCACAGCTGTGAACTTCCACTTCTGCTTTGAAGACGACAAGCATCTGGCGCAGAACTTCGTAAGACTCTGATAAATTATATAATGTAAGCAGGTCAGGGAACTGTCCTGCTTTTTTATGTTTCACATGAAACATTTTCATTTTTGCCATAAAGTTTCACGTGAAACCTATTGCAATTCGCTTCTTATAGGCGTATACTGTAAACATTGGAAAATCATGAAAGGAGCAAATTATGTTTTCTCAGCTTTTTATACGCAGAATAACGATGGAAACCGAGCCTGAACACGGCTCATATCTGCGGGAAATTCCTGCGATTTCTCACCTGATGAAGGATAAATTCATTGAACTTACGAAAAACATCACATTTTTCGTCGGTGAAAACGGCTCAGGCAAATCGACGCTCCTTGAGGCTATTGCCGTAAACTTCGGTTTCAATGCCGAAGGCGGCAGCCGAAATTTTGTATTTTCCACCAATTCCACTCATTCTGATTTATATAAAAACATAAGATTAGGCAAAGGACTCCGACCAAAAGACGGATTTTTTCTTCGCGCCGAAAGTTTTTACAATGCGGCAAGCTATATTGATGAGCTGGACAGGGAAGTTAAGTCCTTTCATAAGCTGATAGATTCATATGGTGGGGTATCGCTGCACAACCAGTCCCACGGTGAAAGTTTTCTCGCGCTGGTGCAAAATCGTTTTGGCCGCAACGGGCTTTACATACTGGACGAACCTGAAGCAGCACTTTCTCCGATGCGTATAATGACGCTTATGGTTGAAATAGACAGACTTCGCAAGGCGGGAAGCCAGTTTATAATCGCGACCCATTCACCTATACTTCTCACAATGCCCGATAGCGAAATTTTCGAATTTTCGCAGGAAGGCATATCAAAAGTGGGGTATAAAGACACAGAACACTACCAGATAACCCGAAATTTTCTTGAAAATCCTGAAAAGATGCTGAAGTATCTTCTGGATTAAGGGTAGTGTTTCGGTTTATACTTATATTGGAAATTTATTTTCCCAACCATCTGGGACACCTGTCCCTGCGTTTTTATTTATGATTGTTTTCCATAATAAACACCTCGCGTTTCACGTGGAACATTTTCTTTATTAAATTTCCCGAATTAAGTTGAATTATGGGAGATTTTGTGCTATTATTTATAATGTATAAATATATTTTAAAAGATGCACCGGAAATCCCGGTCGATCAGATAGAGAAGGAGCTATTTAATGTTTACACCTGAATCGCTGTTTTCCGAAATTATCAAGGACCTTTCGGAAAAATCCAGCCCGGTTGCCGTCAATTCCTGGGCTCCATACACCAGAGCTATCGCAATAAAAGACGGAAACCTTGTCCTTGTTGCCGATAATGACATGATTTTCGGCTTTATTTCCAGACAATGGCTCGAGCGTATCAATGCTTCGCTCAACGAGCTGACAAGCGAACATCTTACAGTAACTCTCCTCAATGGCAAGGCTGAGGAAATTTCATGGCGCGCTCAGCGTGACGATATGGCTTTCGGCGGCTATACATTTGAGCGCTTTATTGTCGGCAATTCCAACAGATTTGCCCATGCAGCCGCATATTCTGTTTCACAGAACCCCGCAATGACATACAATCCGCTGTTTATTTACGGTCAGAGCGGTCTCGGCAAGACACACTTGCTCTATGCCATCGCATCTGAAGTCCGCAAAAAGTTTGACAAGCTCAACATCGTCTACATCAAGGGCGATGATTTCACAAATGAGCTGGTCGAAGCTATTCAGGCTGGTGCAGTTGAACGCTTCAGACAGCGTTACCGTCAGGCCGACCTGCTTCTCGTCGACGATATTCAGTTTATCGCAGGCAAGGAAAGAACTCAGGAAGAGTTTTTCCATACATTCAACTCACTTCATGAGGCAGGCAAGCAGATAGTTCTGACAGCAGACCGTCCTCCGAAGGAAATGTATACACTGGAAGAACGTCTCAAGTCCCGTTTTGAATGGGGGCTTCTTGCCGACGTTCAGCCGCCTGATTTAGAGACAAGAATGGCTCTTGTTTCCTCCAAGGCGAAGGCGCTCGGTCTTGAACTCAACCCAAAAATCGTAGAATACATCGCAGAATCTATCACAAACAATGTCCGTCAGCTTGAAGGTGCCCTGAAAAAGATCAAGGCGATGAACGAAATCATGCACGCAGACGTGACAATGTCTCTCGTTGAGACAGCTATCCGCGATATCATCAAGGAAAGCCCCGGTCTTTATCCTACACCAGACCTTATCATGAAGGAAGTCTGCTCTTTCTTCAATATTCCAAAGGAAAAGATCATCGGCCTTTCAAAGACAAAGGATGTAACTATCCCACGTCAGATCATGCTCTATCTCATCAGAGAAATGACAGACCTTTCGCTGCCTGACATCGGCAAATTTGTAAAGCGAGACCACACAACTGTACTTTACGCCATCAATAAGATTCAGGATCAGCTGCTCGACGACCCTAACCTTGAAGCAACACTCAAGGACATCAGAAAGAACATCCGCTCAGCAACTTAAAAAGCGATTACAGCCTGTATAACACAACCAACAGGGTAGATGCGCACCCTGAAAGGTGTTATATTTTTACATTTTGTGTAAATTCACAGATTGTTGAAAAAACCTGTGGAAATCCTGTGTAATGGTTGTGGAAGAAAAAGGGCTGTGGAAATCTGTTGAAAAAAGCCGAAATTATCCACAGGGGTTGTGGAACGGATAAATCCAGGCGTCATCGGCGTTTGCAAAGGTTTTCCACAATTCCACAGGCTCTAATACTACTACTAAAAATAAGAATTTATATATAAAATAATCGGAAAGGAAAATTGGGATAAATGAAGTTTACCTGTGAAAAACTCCAGCTCCAGGATGCTATCGCTTCGTGCATCCATGCAGTTTCATCAAAGAGCACAATAACAGCGCTGGAAGGTCTGCTCATCTCAGCAGGCGAACAGCATGTCACACTTTCAGCTTACAATTTCAAGACAGCAATCATCAAGCATTTCGATGCAACAGTATACACACCGGGCTCCTTCGTCCTCAACGCAAGAATTTTCTACGACATCGTAAGAAAGCTGCCTGACGACATCATCGAAATCACAATCGAAGACAATTTTACAACAACAATCAAGTCTGGCGTTTCCGAATACAATATCATCGCAACTTCTGCCGATGAATTCCCTGAACTTCCAAGCTGCTCCAAGCGCAACGGCATCAGCATCAAGAACAATGTGATGAAATCTCTCATCGACCAGACAGTTTTCGCAGTTTCCGATAACGAAACAAAGCCAATCCACACAGGCTGTCTCTTCGAAGTCAAGGAAAATCTCATCACAGTTGTAGCTGTCGACGGTTACCGCCTTGCTCTCAGAAAGGAAGAAATCGAAAACGAAAGCGGAAATGACTTCAAATTTGTTGTTCCCGGCGATACTCTCAAGGATATTCTGAGAATTTTGCCTGAAAACGAAGAAACAAGCGCAATTTACCCAGACAAGAAGCACGCTCTCTTTGAAATCGACAACACAGTTGTCATCACTCGTCTTCTCGAAGGCGAATTTCTCGATTATAACAGAGCTATCCCACAGTCTTCCGCTGTAAATCTCACTATTGATGTAAGAAATATCAAGGAAAGTATCGAAAGAGTTTCACTTATCATCTCTGAAAGACTTAAAAATCCTATCAGATGTATATTCTTTGATTCTTCGGTAAAAATTTCCTGTATAACAGCACTCGGCAAGGCTTATGACGAAGCTCCGATTTCCTTCTGCCCTGAACAGATTGAAATCGGCTTCAATAATAAGTACATTATGGATGCACTCAAGGCATGTACAGATGAAACTGTTTCTCTCGGTCTGACAGATGGCGTTTCACCTGCAGTTATCAGACCAACAGAAGGGGATAAGTATGTCTACATGGTGCTTCCTGTAAGACTCAAGCAGGCATAATATGTATCTTCACCTCGGTAACGATGTTATAATTTCCAAGAAGGATATACTTTTTATCCTCGATATGGACAATTCCACCTATTCAAATAAGACAAGAGCTTTCCTTGCCCGCGCCGAAAAAGAGGGAAGAGTTGTAAACGTAAGTTACGAACTTCCAAAGTCGGTCATCGCCGCAAGGGAAAACGGGAAGGACATGGTCTATATTTCCCAGCTCTCCTCGGCAACTCTGCTCAAAAGAGCAACAGAGTACAACTCTTATTAAAAATGAATTTTCTGCATAAACCGCATATAAAATACAAAATATGCAGTTTATGCAAACAGGAAACACTTTCTGTGTCATCCTGAACGGATGTGAAGGATCTCGTCCGATTTAGTAAATCTTCAAAAAATGAGGAGATTCCTCGCTTTGCTTCGGAGTGACATGAATGGAGCCGTGATTTATGTACTATGTTTATATGATGACAAATCAGCGTGGAAATGTGTTATATACCGGTGTTACAAATAACCTTGAAAGACGAGTATATGAACACAAAAATAAACTGGTGAGTGGCTTCACAAAAACCTATAATGTAAATAAATTGGTGTATTTTGAGCATACAGATGATGCAATAAGCGCCATTGAACGCGAAAAGCAGATAAAAGGTATGCGCAGGGAAAAGAAAAATATACTCGTGGAAAGTAAAAATCCATCATGGTGTGATCTTGCTGAATATATTAAATGATATGTCGTCCTAAGCGTAGCGACAGAAACTCCATGTGACACTGAAAGGTGCAAAAGTTAGGAGATTCCTCGCCTTGCTTCGGAATGACAAATAAGCATGATACATTACTTGTAATACAGAAAGGGGCAATAATATAAAAGAATGGCTAAAATTATTGCTGTGACTAATCAGAAAGGCGGGGTGGGCAAGACCACATCTGCTGTAAATATATCGGCAGGCCTTGCTCTTATGGGACGCAAGGTACTGCTTGTCGACATCGACCCTCAGGGCAACAGCTCCTCCGGTTTCGGCATCGAGGCTGCGCCAAATAAAAGCGTCTATGACGTGCTTATGGGCAATGCCACGGTAAAAGAGGCAAGATTCAGAACCAAGTGGTGCGACGTTTTGCCGACAGACAATAATCTTGCCGGCGCAGAAATCGAGCTTGTGGCGACAGAAGGCCGCGAGTACATACTGAAAAACGCGCTGGACAAGGTCAGAGACGAATACGATTACATATTTATCGACTGTCCGCCGTCGCTGGCGCTGCTGACACTCAATGCGCTTGTCGCCTGCGACACAGTTCTTGTGCCTATGCAGTGCGAATATTACGCTCTTGAAGGCTTAAGTCAGCTGACACATACTATAAGAACTGTAAAACGTTCGATGAACAAAAACATCGATTTTGAAGGCATTCTTCTTACGATGTATGACGGACGAACAAATTTAACTATCCAGGTTGCCGAGGAAATCAAGAAATTCTTCGGACCTAAGGTATATAAGACGGTTATTCCGAGAAATGTACGTCTTTCGGAAGCTCCGTCCCATGGCTTGCCTATCTTCGCATACGACCGACTTTCGAGAGGTGCGGAGAGCTATGGCAATGTCTGCAAAGAAATTGACGAGAAAAACAGGAGGGGGTAGTCTATGGCGGTAAGCAAAGGCTTGGGCAAAGGTCTCTCTGCGCTCTTGGGCGACGAGATTCTTGACGAAAAAAGCACCAATGAAATAGATATTTACGATATAAGCCCTAACCCAAATCAGCCGCGCCATTTCTTTGATGAGGAAGCTCTCACAGAGCTCTCGGAAAACATTAAGGAAAACGGCGTTATAACTCCGATAACTCTCAGAAGGCTCGATAAGGGCTATGAGATTATCGCCGGCGAAAGAAGATGGAGAGCGGCGAGAAAGGCGGGGCTCAAAACTATTCCTGCCATCGTCCTCGATATAGATGAGAAGAAGGCATATCAGCTTTCGATGGTTGAAAATCTTCAGCGTGAAGACCTTTCGCCTATCGAAGAAGCTCAGGGCTTCAAAAAGCTGATGGAAGACTATGGCATGACTCAGGACGAGGTGGCGAACGCCGTTTCAAAATCCCGTCCGGCTGTGGCAAATGCAGTCCGTCTGCTTGAGCTTCCGCAGGAGATTCTCACAATGGTCGAAAGCGGCAAGCTTTCGGCAGGCCACGGCAGAACACTTCTCCCTATCAAGGACAGGGAAGAGGTAGTGGAAATTGCCGAAGAAATCATCGAAAAAGAGCTGTCTGTAAGACAGGTCGAAGCGATGGTGAAACGCATTTTAGAGTCAGGTGAAAAGCCTGAACAGGATTCCAGAAAGCTCGAAAGAATGTATGTTGAACAGGTGGAAAAGAAGCTGAGTGAAGCTATCGGCCGTCATGTTTCAATTACCAATGGTAAAAGAAAGGGTAAATTATACATAGAGTTTTATGGAAATGATGATCTGGAGTCGCTCATCAACCAGATCACAAGAAAAAACCACTAAATATATCTGCTGTGCAGATGCGATATGCACTTAGAAGTGTGCGATATATTTGCATGGCAAATGCGATATATTCCTGCGGAACACGATATGTGCTGCGCACGTGAAATACAGTAAATACAATACTTATATAAAGAGGAAACTACAATGCTTGATATTCGTTATATCAGAGAAAACACTCAGTATGTAAAGGAACGCCTCGCTGCAAGAGGTAAGAATCTCGACGAGCAGATCGATAAGATCATCGCTCTCGACGACGAGAGAAAGGCTCTCATTCTCTCTGCTGAAACAAAGAAGGCAGAACAGAACAAGATCAATAAGTCCATCCCACAGCTCAAGAAGGCAGGCGAAGACATCTCCGCTATCATGGCTCAGATGAAGGCTCTTTCCGAACAGGTGAAGAACGAACAGGCTAAGCTGGGCGAAGTTGAAAAGGAACTCAATTACCTCCTTCTCATCACACCAAACGTACCATGCGATAAGGTTCCTGTAGGTAAGGATGCTGAAGACAACGTAGTTGTACGCTCCTGGGGCGAACCAAAGCAGTTTGAATATGAGCCAAAGGCTCACTGGGACATCGGCGCTGACCTCGATATCATCGACCAGCCACGCGGTGTTAAGGTTGCAGGCACACGCTTCAACTTCCTCAAGGGCGCAGGCGCTAAGCTTGAACGCGCTCTCATCTCCTTCTATCTTGATGTAAACACAGGCGAAGGCTTCAAGGAGCTTATGACACCATATCTTGCAAACAGCAAGACTCTCACAGGCACAGCTCAGCTTCCAAAGTTCGCTGAAGATATGTTCAAGATCGAAAATTCCGACTATTATCTCATCTCCACAGCTGAAATTCCTGTTACAAACTACCACGCTGACGAAATCCTCGAAGGCGAACAGCTCCCACTTTACTATACAGCTTACACACCATGCTTCCGTGCGGAAGCAGGCGCTGCAGGCCGTGACACACGCGGTCTCATCCGTGTTCACCAGTTCGATAAGGTCGAAATCGTTAAGTTCACAAAGCCTGAAGACTCTATGGAAGAGCTTGAAAAGCTTGTTGCAGTACCGGAAAAGATTCTCCAGGCTCTCGGCTTGCCATACCGTGTAGTTATCTGCTGCACAGGCGATATGGGCGGCAACCAGGTTATGCAGTATGACCTTGAAGTATGGATGCCATCCTATAATAAGTACGTTGAAATTTCTTCCTGCTCCAACTACTGGGATTATCAGGCACGCCGCGCAAATATCAAGTTCAAGAGAGAAAAGGGCGCAAAGGCTGAATTCGTTCACACACTCAACGGTTCTTCTCTCGCTTGCCCACGCGCACTCGCTGCTATCCTTGAAAACTTCCAGAACGAAGACGGCACAGTAAATGTTCCTGAAGTTCTCGTTCCATACATGGGCGGCATGAAGGTTATCAAGTAAAAGAAGATTTATTCAATAAGTAAAAAATGTAGGGGAGGGTCTCTGTGCCTTCCCAAAAAAGTAATAGGTAATAGTGAAAAGTGAATAAGTGCGGTGTGATAAATCACATTTAATAGGTTGTCGCTCCGCACCTTCTATAAAAGAGAGGTAAATACCATGTCTACATACGCAGTTTATTTTTCGCCTACACGCACAAATGAACGTAACGCAACAGCTATTGCTGAAGTTTTCGGCGATGTAAAGCATCTCAATTTCACAGATCCTGACAAGGTGAAGGATGTTCAGCTTACAAAGGATGACGTGGCTGTTTTTGCAGGTCCTGTCTACGGCGGCCGTATTTTCAAGGGCGCTATGGAACGTTTCGGCCATGTAAAGGGCAACGGCACACCATGTATTGCTGTCGCTACATACGGCAACCGCCACTATGACGATGCTCTTTTAGAGCTTTGCGACGCACTCAAGGAGCAGGGCTTCATCGTTGTTGCAGCTTTCGCACTCATCGGCGAGCATACTTATGGCCAGATTCAGGTGGGCAGACCAAATGAAGATGACATCGCTCAGACTGTTGAACAGACAAAGCTTGTAAAGGCTAAGATTGAAAAGGGCGAATTTAATGAAATCGCTGTACCGGGCAACCGTCCATACAAGGATGGCGGCAACGGCGGCGGATTCAGACCACACAATGAAGGCTGCGTAGGCTGCGGTGTATGTAAGACACTCTGCCCAATGAAGGCTATCGACGATGATTTCAATGTAATCGCAGACAAGTGTATCGCTTGCTTTGCCTGTGTAAAGGGCTGCCCGATGGGCGCAAAGCAGCTTGATGCCGCTTACGATGAATTCTGTGCAGGCTTCAACGAAAGACTCAAGGCACGCAGAGAAAACGAATACTTCATCTAATAATGTTAATTTTAGCTTCAAAATCTCCGCGAAGGAGAGATCTTCTCGGGCTTATCGGTCTTGATTTCGTCATCGGAGAATCGAATGCTGATGAAAGCTCTGTTCACACAGACCCTGCTGAAATGACTATGGAAATAGCCATGAAAAAGGCGATGGGCACTCAGTATGGCGCAGATGATATTGTAATCGGCGCTGACACCGTCGTGGTCTGCGATAATAAAGTCCTCGGCAAGCCGAAGGACAAGGCTCAGGCAAAGGAAATGCTGACAATGCTTTCGGGCAGGACTCATTCTGTATACACCGGTGTCTGTCTGCTGAAAAACGGCAGATGTGAGTGCTTCTATGCAAAAACCGATGTGAAGTTTTACGATTTATCCGACGAAACGATAGAATGGTATATAGCAACCAATGAGCCTATGGACAAGGCAGGCAGTTACGGGATTCAGGGCAAGGGCGCCCTTCTCGTTGAAAAAATCGACGGCGACTACTTTAACGTAGTGGGATTACCGATTGCCATGCTGAATCAAAAGCTCAAAGAAATGATGTAAAATAAATAAAGGGAGCGTCCTGCTCCCTTTAATCTTATTATTTCACGTGAAACACAAAAAACTCGGCTCCCTCTGGTATCCACCCCAACAAGCAGGCTTGTCGGGGACCACATTTGGAAGCTGGTGCGCGCAGTGTGACTGAGGGAGAGATGTTAACCGATTCGCCGCAGGCACCTTGCTATTTGGCAAAAACATGCTTGCCTATCTTGCCGATTACGGGGCGGGAATAAATCCATTGATTCGTCGTCTTGGCAGGATTATAATAATAAATCGCGCCGCCCGAAGGGTCCCAGCCGTTTAAGGCATCGGTGGCCGCTTTGCGTGCGGAATCTGCTATCGGCTTGTCATACTGACCGTCATTGAGGGCGGAAAATGCCCCCGGCTGATAAATCACACCCGAAATTGTATCGGGGAAGGAGGGATGGTCGACTCTGTTTAAAATCACAGCGCCGACAGCAACCTGTCCCTCATAAGGCTCTCCACGCGCTTCGGCGGAAATCATACGCGAAAGCAGGTAGTGGTCGTTGTTGTTGACCGAGCTTTGCGCGCCGCTTGTCGGCATACCGAGAGCACGGAGAGTGGCGTTGCCCACAATGCCGTCGGCGGTGAGACCGTTCTTTTTCTGGAATGAAATGACGGCCTTTTTGGTATTGCTGCCGAAAATACCGTCCACACTGCCATTATAGTAGCCCCAGTTTTTCAGCTTCTGCTGAATCGTACGCACAGCGCTTCCGCTGTCGCCCTGCTTGTATGCCGCATCGGAAATATTCACAAAAACCGCCAGCACAGCAAGCTGTAAAGAAAGAACACACATCAACTTTATAAAGTTGGTTTTATTCATAAAATCACCTCTTACTTTTTTAGTATTTTTGCCACCAAAGGAGAAGATATGCAGAAACAGCACATACTTTTTGACGGATTTAAAATCATACAGGATGACAACTATCTCAAGCTGACTCAGGACACAGCTCTGCTTTCCGACTTTGTAAAAGTCAAGAAAGGGGAGAGAGTTTTTGACATCGGCGTCGGTGTCGGCTCACTTTCTTTGCTACTTTTAGTTAAAAATAAAGGCATTTATACAAATGGTATTGAAATTCTCGAGGGTGCGGCAAATATCGCCAAGGAAAATTTCAAAATCAATGGCTTTGAGGATGTGGCTGATGTCAGAGTCGGAGACCTTAAATCTATCCGCGACACAGGGGACGACAAGTATGAGGTCTGCGTTTCCAATCCTCCTTATTTTGATAAGGCAAGAGGCAAGACTTCGAAAAACGATACCGTTGCGGCATCGCGCGCCGAGGAAAATGCCGATATTTTCGACGTTGTAAAGGCGGCGAAGTGCGTCCTCAAATGGGGCGGCAGACTTTATTTCTGCTATAAGCCTGAGCGAATCGAAAGCGCAATGAAGGCGCTGTTTGAAAATAACTTCGCCGTCAAGCGTATGCAGTTTGTCCATCAGAAGCGCAATAAGCCTGCAAACCTTGTAATGATAGAAGCGAGATTTGGCGGCGGCGAATGGATGGATATTGAGCCGCCGATAATTATAGAAGAGTAGGGACCGACGCCCCCGGCGGTCCGTGGGAAAATCTTATTAAGAGGAAAAAGTTTTACTCCATTCGCCGCCTCCGCGGACGAGTGTCCGCGTGCCTATTTAATCTTATGGGGTCCCCGGGCGACCTGTCGTCTGGGGTAAAATGAATGGATGGATATCGATCCGCCAATAATTATAGAAGAGTAGGGACCGACGTCCCCGGCGGTCCGGAAGAAAAATCTTATTAAGAGTAAAAACGCTTTGCATCCATTCGCCGCCTCCGCGGACGACTGTCTGCGTGCCTATTTAATCTTATGGGGTCCCCGGGCGACCTGTCGTCTGGGGTAAAATGAATGGATGGATATCGAGCCACCGATAATTATAGAAGAGTAGGGACCGACGTCCCCGGCAGTCCGCATAAAATCTTATTAAGAGGAAAAAGTTTTACTCCATTCGCCGCCTCCGCGGACGAGTGTCCGCGTGCCTATTTAATACTACGGGGTCCCCGACGAGCCTGCTCGTCTGGGGTAAAATGAATGGATGGATATCGAGCCACCTGTTATAATTGAAGAGTAGGCGGTCCGGAGATAAAACATTCAAACGGAGCATATTATGAGCAAATACACTGAGCAGGAAAACAAAATCTATAAAATGCTGAAAGATATACGCGCAGGCAATGTGAGAGATTATCTGGGCGGCGATGACGAGTGGATAGAGGTGAAATATCTCTGCGATATAAAGCTTACGACAGGCAGAATCGTTGCCAATGACCCTTGCTGTATGTTTGAGATTGCGGCATTTTCAAAAACTGCGCCAAAGGGCGAGTTTCCTGTTTATCTCTATATTTATCATACAAATAGCGACAGCAGAGTGGCGCTGGCAGAAATCCGATTCAGCGAGAAAATCCCTGAAAAATATGAGTTTACAGTTATTGAACGCTTTGAAAAAATAAAGTTCAGAAATATTTGCTATATGGGATACGGTGTCGACAGCGGTACGGGCGGATTTATGGACAAAGCCCTTGCTGACAGCATTAACGGATACTCAAATGAAAAGATTGAGAAAATGCAGCAGGAACAGTTTGAGTTGTCTGAAAAATCCTATGTCCCTACATATTCCACATTCGATTACACCCCTGACGGCGAAAACTCCAATATGGTGGGATTTTCGAGCGGCTGGGGTGATGGTTGCTATGAATCCTACTGGGGATATGATGAAAACGGGGAAATATGCTCGCTTACAACATATTTCGATGTGCTGAATACAGAAATCGAATGGGGCAAAGGCGTAAATTTCATGAAAAACGTCATCGACGCGGCATACCAACACAGTGTGAAGATAACAAAGAAAAAGCTCGGTATCGACATTGCTGCCGCTTCGAATCATCTCGCGGTATTTCTGCGCTGGATGCATGAGCACAAACTGCTGAGTGAGCATCTCATAGAGGAATATCCTGAATTGCCTGCGATTATTGAAGATAAAAAAATCGACCTTCGCGATGTTATAAGGCTTGCGCCCGTTTTCAGCAGCAGACTGAGTTTACAGCATTTTAATAATATCGGTCAGGATTTTGCACGAAGCTTCTATGTTTTCGGCGCAGATAATGGCTATCCTGCCTGCGTTGACAGATATGCTGAAGAATATTTCGGCACAGAAAAGTACAACAGCGAAGAATTTCAGGACGAGGCATATCTTTTTACCCCTTATGATGAAAATTATTATAAGAGGCTTGCGGAATACCTCGATGAGGCTTTTGATAAGTATATGAGCAGTTATGGCACATCAAGCCTGTTTAAATATGATGAAAAGGCGGGCAAACTGGCTGCTGAAATTCATGGAGTGCGGTTTGAATGTGAAAAAATCGACTACGATATTGAGATGAAAGCCTATGAATATGCCAATTTCTACCGCAAGCGTCTGAAAAATCTGGTCACACAGATGATGGATGAGCTTACAGCATTTTATGGCGAAATGAGCGAGGATGAAGTTATAGAGTCGCTTGGCAAACCGCTTATTGACCTTGATAATCAGATCATCACATATACAGAGCACACACTCGATGATGTGCATATCATCGATGTGGAGTTTGAAGGAATACTTGAAAAAGTGCTTGAAGTAAGAATAGACGGATAATTTTATAAGCCGGATGATTTTATATCGTCCGGCTTTTTATATACCCTGTGTTATCACAATGTGTATAAAATCCCAACTTGTCCACAAGTCTGTGGAGGGCTGTGGATAACTCTGTGGAAAATGTGGATAACTTGGGCAGAACAAAAATGCGAACACAAAATACTGGGGCAGATGGTGTCAAAGGTGGGTATTTTATAAAACATTCTGTAATTTAATCACGAAATTATCCTGCTTTGTCATTAAAAAATATTACACAGCGGAGTATCGCCTCGATTTACTTTACACAAATTTTACATAGATTTTGCCTTAATATGATAGTTGCTCTTGCGGAAAACTGTTATTATTGAGATGTTGAAAATAATGTGAAAAGAAAAAGTAAAAGAAAAATTGGGGGAACACAATGGACATTTTTGCTATTGTAAAGCTTTGCGGCGGTCTCGCTCTCTTTATCTACGGTATGACAGTTATGGGCGATGCTCTCGAAAAGGTAGCCGGCGAAAAGCTTGAAAAAACACTCGAAACAATGACAGGCAACATCTTCAAGTCTGTAACACTGGGCGCCATCGTTACAGCTATCATTCAGAGCTCGTCGGCAACGACAGTTATGGTGGTCGGCTTCGTTAACGCAGGTATTATGACGCTCAAGCAGGCTGTCGGCGTTATCATGGGTGCCAACATCGGTACCACAATGACAGCACAGCTTCTCCGTCTCGGCGGCGACGGCGCGGCAACAAGCACAGTTATGGCATTTATGAAGCCTTCGAATCTTGCTTATGTGGCCGTGGCAATCGGCTTTTTGCTTATGATTTCCAAGAAAAAGCGCAAGATGAAGGATGTAGGTGAGATACTTCTCGGTCTCGGTGTTCTCTTTATCGGTATGAATACAATGGAAGGCGCAGTTTCCGGCCTTCGTGAGCTTCCTGCCTTCAAGGCGATGTTCACAACTCTCAAGAACCCAATCCTCGGTGTTCTCGCAGGTGCACTTGTAACAGCGGCTATCCAGAGCTCCTCTGCTTCTGTCGGTATTCTGCAGGCTGTAGCGGCAACGGGTGCAGTTTCCTATGCGGCTGCTATTCCGATCATCTTCGGACAAAACATCGGTACATGTATCACAGCTTTCATGTCCTCTCTCGGCGGCAGCAAGAACGCAAGAAGAACTGCTATGATGCATCTTTATTTTAACCTTATCGGTACAATACTCTTTATGATAGGTATGTATGCGATAAAGGCTGTCATCGGCTTCAGCTTCTGGGACGATGCTATCACAAAGGCGGCTATCGCAAACTTCCATACAATCTTTAATGTTGTTGTAACATTCTTCTTCATCCCGTTCAATGGCGTGCTTGTAAAGCTTGCTGAAATGACAATCAAGGCTGAAGAAAAGGACAACGAGCTTGATCTCGAGCTTGCCCGCCTTGATAACCGCTTCCTTGAAACTCCTGCTGTTGCTCTTGAACAGTGCCACAAGGTTGTCACAACAATGGGTCATATCGCTCTCGGCAATCTTATGATCACAAATGCCGCTATCGTTGACGGCATTGCTCCTAACAAGGAAACCTTCGACGAAAACGAAAACTTCCTCGATAACGGCGAAGCACGCATCAATAAGTATATGCTCGCCATCAAGGAAGACGACCTTTCTCCTGAAAGCCATAGACTTTACGAGGAAATTATGCATATAGTTTCCGACTTTGAAAAGATAGGCGACTACACAGAAAATATCTACGAAAGATATGAATCCATTGTGGAAAACGGCGTTGCATTCTCGGAAGAAGCTGTGTTTGAGCTTAAGGTGATGCGTGACGCAACAGAAGAAATCGTTGAGCTTACAACTCAGGCTTTCGAAAACGGCGACATTCCTGTTGCTGCTCGTATCGAAGCTCTCGAAGACTCTATCGACGGTATGCGCGAAGCTCTTAAGAGCAAGCATATTCACAGATTGAGAACAGGTCTCTGCACGATTGATGTGGGCATGCCATTCCTCGATATCATCCAGAATTACGAAAAAATCGCAGACCACTGCAACAAGATTGCCGTTTATGTCATGATGTATAACGATGATACAGACAGCTTTGACGTACACGAATACCGCAAGACATCGAAGAAGGTATACGGCGCAGAATACGACAAGTGGCTCACGGAATACGAAGACAAATATCTTAATCGTGTAGTATAAAGTATATTCAAAAAAGAAAGGACTTCCCGTGGGAAAAGGGGAGTCCTTTTCTTTTTTAAGAGCAGCAGGGTGCATAGTTATTTATAATAAAATCTTAAAAAACCATCTTGTGCAAAGCGGAAAATAATGCTATAATACCTATGTATGTAAAATCCATGAAAAAATTATGTAAAAACAGATAAAATGGGGGTATACAATTGGATATATTTTCTATTGTTAAGCTTTGCGGCGGCCTTGCGCTTTTTATTTACGGTATGAACGTAATGGGCGATGCGCTCGAAAAGGTAGCAGGTGAAAAGCTTGAAAAAACTCTTGAAACAATGACAGGCAATATTTTCAAAGCTATTGCTCTCGGCGCATTGGTAACTGCTGTTATCCAGAGCTCGTCTGCAACCACAGTTATGGTGGTCGGCTTTGTAAATGCAAGTATTATGACGCTCAAGCAGGCTGTCGGCGTTATTATGGGTGCCAATGTCGGTACCACAATGACAGCTCAGCTCCTTCGCTTAGGCGGAGGCGAGGGCGCAAGCACACTTATGAAGTTCCTCAAGCCTTCAAATCTTTCCTATGTGGCTGTGGCTATCGGCTTCTTGCTCATGATGGGAAAGAAGAAGCGCAAGATGAAGGATATCGGCGAAATTCTTCTCGGCCTCGGCGTTCTTTTCATCGGTATGAATACAATGGAATCCTCCGTTGCAGGTCTGCGTGAGCTTCCTGCTTTCCAGGCAATGTTTGCAACACTCAAGAACCCTGTTCTCGGCGTTCTCGTCGGTGCTCTCGTAACAGCAGCTATCCAGAGCTCCTCTGCTTCTGTTGGTATTCTTCAGGCTGTTGCGGCAACGGGCGCAGTTTCCTATGCGGCTGCTATTCCGATCATCTTCGGCCAGAACATCGGTACATGTATCACATCCTTTATGTCCTCTATCGGCGCAAGCAAGAATGCAAGAAGAGCCGCTATGATGCACCTCTACTTTAACCTTATCGGTACGATAGTATTTATGATAGGTATGTATGCGATAAAGGCGATAGTCGGCTTTACCTTCTGGGATGACCCTATCACAAAGGGCGCTATCGCAAACTTCCACACAATCTTCAATGTGGTCGTCACAATCCTCTTCATTCCGTTTAACGGTCTCCTTGTAAAGGCTGCTGAAAAGACTATCAAGGCAAGCCCTAAGGACAACGACCTTGACCTCGAGCTTGCACGTCTTGATGAGCGTTTCCTTGAAACTCCTGCTGTTGCTCTCGAACAGTGCCATAAGGTCATCACAACAATGGGCAACATCGCCCTCGGTAATCTTATGATTACAAATGCAGCCGTTGTCGACGGCATTGCGCCAAACAGCGAAACATTTGACGAAAATGAAACCTTCCTCGATAACTGTGAAGCACGCATAAACAAGTATATGCTCTCTATCAAGGAAGACGAGCTTTCGCCTGAAAGCCATAAGCTCTATGAAGAAATCATGCACACTGTTTCCGACTTTGAAAAGATCGGCGACTACACAGAAAATATCTACGAACAATATCAGTCAATCGTTGATAACGGCGTTTCTTTCTCGGAAGAAGCTATGTTTGAGCTCAAGATAATCAGAGATGCTGTTGAAGAAATCGTTGAACTCACAACTCAGGCATTCGTCGAAGGCAGCATTCCTGTTGCCGCTCGTATCGAAGCGCTTGAAGAAAATATTGACAGTATGCGTGAAGCTCTCAAGAGCAAGCACATTCACCGTCTCAGAACAGGTCTCTGTACAGTTGACGTCGGTATGCCATTCCTTGATATCATCCAGAATTATGAGAAGATCGCAGACCACTGCAGCAAGATCGCTATCTATGTTATGATGTATAACGATGATACAGACAGCTTTGACGTACACGAGTACCGCAAGACAGCAAAGAAGATCCACGGCGGCGAATACGATAAGTGGCTCAGTGAATACGAGGACAAGTACCTCAACAGAATCGCTTAAATTACATATAAAGCCTTTCCGAAAGGGGAGGCTTTTTTATGTGTCTGTCATCCTGAGTGAAACGAAGGATCTTTCTGCAGAGTCAGGGAAAGATTCTCCGGGCGGCACCCTCAGAATGGCAGACGGGAGAGCGGTGACAGGTTCATTTCACCTCCAAAAAAGTTTATACATCATTTTTCTTGTGTATAATTCGCACAAAAATTGTGCCATTGCCCTTGTGTAATTGAAAAAGCCGTGATATAATATAGGGTGAAGTAAAATCAATAAAATTATTATCACATATATTCGGAGGAAATTACTATGAATAAGCCTTTGATCCTTATCTCTTCGGACTCCAATGCTTGCTCCCCAAATCTTCCTGGCGCAGCTCGTGAACTCCGTTCTCCTGCAGCATACTCCCGTGCAGTTGCTATTGCAGGCGGCGTTCCTGTAATCGGCGGCGAACAGTGCGCAGCAGAACTTGCTGAAATCTGCGACGCTCTCCTTCTTTCGGGCGGCCCTGACATCGAGCCAGAGCTCTTTGGTGAAGAACTTCTCAACGCAAGCGTTAAGTGCGATGAGCCAAGAACAAAGTATGAATATGCTCTCCTTGATGAATTCCTCAAGCAGGGTAAGCCAATTTTCGGTATCTGCCGCGGCTCTCAGGTTATGAACGTATACTTCGGCGGTACAATGTATCAGGACCTCGTTGAACAGAAGAACTGGAACCACATGGTGCCACACATGCGTCACCCTGTAACAGCAGAAGAAGGCTCCATTCTCTATAAGCTCTTCGGCAAGGAATTCAACGTAAACTCCACACATCATCAGGCTCTCAAGGATGTTGCAAAGGACATCAAGGTTACAGCATGGTCTGAAAACGGCCAGCTCATCGAAGCATGGGAACACGAAAAGCTCCCTGTATTCGCTGTACAGTTCCACCCTGAACGCCTCACAAACATCATGTGGGATGAAAGAACACCTGATTTCGCACCACTCTTTGACTATTTCATCAACCTTGTAAAGGAACACAAGAACAACAAGTAATGAAAGAGATAGTTCTTTACACAGACGGTTCATGCTCAAAAAATCCCGGTCCCGGCGGCTGGGGCGCTATTCTGCAGTATAAGCAGCACAAGCTTGAGCTTTCGGGCGGGAAGTCCAGCACTACAAATAACCAGATGGAGCTGACAGGTGTCATCGAAGGCTTAAAGGCTCTCAACGAGCCGTGTAAAGTCGATCTTTACACAGACAGCCAGTATATCGTCAACGCGATAAACAAGGGCTGGCTCAATAACTGGCAGAAAAACGGCTGGAAGAAGTCTGACAAAAGTCCTGTGCTCAATAAAGAGCTGTGGCTTGAGATTATCGCCCTTTTCAATAAGCACGAAATTACTGTGCATTGGGTGAAAGGTCACGCCGAAAATGAGTATAATAACAGATGTGACCAGCTCGCTGTCGCCCAGACTAAAAAGTATGCAGATTTAGCGTAAGTATCACAAAAGATACCATATTTCGAGCTGAAAAATTCAAAAAATATTTATAAATTTTCGCAAAACCCTATTGTATTATACACCGAAAAAGTGTATAATAGAATCAAACAAATACATCAAATGCGAGGTGAAAGACTTGAACAAGCTCGTCTATGCAGACAATGCCGCAACAACAAAGGTTTCCGAAAGCGTGCTCAACGCAATGCTTCCGTATTTCTCTGAAAATTATGGCAATGCCTCCTCTCTCTATCCTCACGGACAGAACTCCAAGAAAGCTATCAATGCTGCGCGTGTTCCAATCGCTCAGCTTATAAATGCCGACCCTTCTGAAATTTTCTTCACAGGCTCAGGTACAGAATCCGATAATATGGTTATCCGCGGCGTGCTCAACAGCGTTGCAGCCAAGAACAAGGGCAGAAACCACGTTATCACAACAAAGATCGAACATCCTGCTATCCTTCGCACTTGCGAAGCTATGGCAAAGCAGGGCTTCGAAATCACATATCTTAATGTCGACTCCAACGGCGTTATCAGCCTTGAAGAACTTGAGAATGCTATCACAGAAAAGACAGCTCTCATTTCCATCATGGCTGCAAACAACGAAATCGGCTCTATCCAGCCTCTCAAGGAAATCGGCGAAATCGCTAAGAAGCACAATGTTCTTTTCCATACAGACGCTGTGCAGGCTCTCGGCCATATGCACATCGACGTTCAGGAAATGAATATTTCCCTTATGTCCCTTTCCGCTCATAAGATTCACGGTCCAAAGGGCGTAGGCGCTATCTATATCAAGAAGAACGTGTTCCCTGATCCAATCATCACAGGCGGCGGTCAGGAACGCAACCGCAGAAGCGGTACAGAAAATGTTCCGGGCATCGTAGGCTTCGGTCAGGCTGCTCAGGATATGATCGACCATATGGAAGAGGACAACGCTCACACAGCTAAGCTTTCCAAGCGTCTTATGGAAGGTCTTCTTGAAATCAAGAAGAGCGTTCTCACAGGTCACCCGACTAACCGTCTCCCAGGCACTTGCTCCTTTGCTTTTGAAGCTATCGAAGGCGAAAGCATGATCCTTATGCTCGGTATGAAGGGTATCTGCGCTTCCACAGGTTCTGCCTGCTCCACAGGCTCATTAGACCCTTCCCATGTTCTCATGGCTATCGGTCTCACACACCAGAATGCTCACGGCTCCCTCCGTCTGTCTATCTCCAAGTACACAACAGAGGAAGACGTAGAATATATCATTGAAAGTGTCAAGGAAGTTGTGGCAAAGCTCCGCGCTATGTCTCCTGTATGGCACGAATAATCAACAAAGGAAGATAAACTATGTATTCAGAAAAAGTAATGGATCATTTTACAAATCCTCGTAACGTAGGTGCTCTTGAAGGTGCTAACGCAATAGGCGAAGTAGGCAACCTCAAGTGCGGCGATATTATGAAGATTTATATGAAGATCGAAAACGATGTCATCACAGATGTCACATTCCAGACATTCGGCTGCGGCGCTGCTGTTGCAACATCCTCTATGGCAACAGAAATGATCAAGGGCAAGACAATCGAAGAAGCTATGAAGCTTACAAACAAGGCTGTTATGGAAGCTCTCGACGGTTTGCCACCAGTCAAGGTGCACTGCTCTGTTCTCGCTGAACAGGCTGTAAAGGCTGCTCTCGCTAACTATTATGAAGCACAGGGCATCGATCCTGTCTCCATTCTCGGCGAAATCCCATGCGCAGGCGACTGTGAAGACTGCCACGTTCACGATGCTATCTAATTTAAGATAAGATAAAAAGCACTCCGAAAGGGGTGCTTTTTCTTGCGGGAAAAGTCATTAACTTACTTAAAAATATTCTTGCATAATTTAAAAAAATGGTGTATCATTAAAGATGGATTACAAATCAAGGAGAAAGATATAATGGCAAATATCAAGGAATATCTTGGCAACAAGGTGTTTTACAAAAGACTCGTTGCGATAGCTGTGCCTATCTCGATGCAGGGTCTCATCACTATCGGTGTCAATATGATGGACACCATTATGCTGGGCTCAATGGGCGAAATTGCAATTTCGGCATCCAGCCTTGCAAATCAGTTTATCAATATTTTCCATATTTTCTGTATGGGTATGGGCATGGGCGCCAATGTTATGACAGCCCGTTTCTGGGGCGCAAAGGACATTCAGAGCCTTAAAAAAGTCTGCACAATAATGTTCAGAATGTGTATTTTCATATCGATGCTCTTTACACTGGCGACGATATTCGTCCCTGAGATGATAATGGGTATCTATACAACGGAAGCCGATGTTATTTCAGAGGGTGTAAAATATTTCTGGTGGTCCATTCCTACATATTTCTTCATGGGTATGTCGCTGGTCACAACCATCGTCCTGCGCTCTGTCGGCAAGGTTAAGGTGCCGCTTTATACATCTATAGGCGCATTCTTCGTAAATATTTTCTTTAACTGGCTGTTTATTTTCGGTAAACTGGGCGCACCTCGCATGGAGGTTGCCGGCGCAGCTCTCGGCACACTTATTTCCCGTGTATTCGAATTTTCCATCATCTGCGGTTACTTCTTCCTCAAGGATAAGGATGTAGGCTACCGTGTGAAGGACCTCTTTATGAAGTGTAAGGATATGGTGGGCGACTATATGCGCATCAGCCTTCCTGTTTTCATCTCGGATGCAATGCTTGCTCTCGGCGAAAATATGGTTACAATGATTATCGGCCGTCTTGGTGCATCCTTCGTTTCTGCAAACGCAATCACAATGGTAACGGTACGACTTTCCACAGTATTCAGTCAGGGCCTTTCCAATGCCAGCGCTATTATGACAGGCCATACTCTCGGTATGGGTGAGGTAGAGCAGGCGAAAAAGCAGGGCTGGACATTCCTCGGTCTCGGCGCTCTCATCGGTCTGTTTGCAGGCGGATTTATCATGCTGACAAGCGATCTTATCATTTCCTTCTATAACATCAATGCTGAAACTCAGGCTATCGCTCAGGAGCTTATGATGGCTGTCGGCTTTATCGTAATTTTCCAGGTTATGAACGGTATTCTCACAAAGGGTGTTCTCCGCGGAGGCGGCGATACAAAGTTCCTTATGGTTGCCGATATTCTCTTCCTCTGGATCGCATCTGTACCTCTCGGTTATTTTGCAGGTCTTGTATGGCATTGGCCTGCATTCGGAATCTATACAATGCTTAAGATAGACCAGATTATCAAGGCCGTATGGTGTATCTTCCGTCTCAAGAGCAATAAGTGGATCAAAAAAGTTTAACGTGAAACATAAAAGACCATCCGTAAGGGTGGTCTTTTCTTATGGGATTATATGTGGTATAATAAAATATACTTAAATTAAGATTATTTTGGTGATGTTATGAGAAATAAGGAAAACAAGCATTTGGGTATAGAGGTGTCGCCTGAGCTTCACAGCAAGCTGAGGTATATTTCAAAATACGAGGGACGCTCGATGAACGGGCAGATACTGTATCTTATTCGCCGCTGTATCAAAGAATTTGAAGATAAAAACGGCGAGATCAAAGAGGAAGAATAAATTGAAAGACGCCCATAGCGGCGTCTTTTCTTGTGGATTTTTATTCCGATTTATGCTATAATTACATCATAATAAATACTAAAGGAGATAAATATGAACCAGACTATCGACATCATTATGGGCAGACGCTCAATCCGTAAGTTTAGTGACACTCCTATCGAAAAGGAAAAGGTTGAAATTATTCTCAAGGCTGCTATGGCAACTCCAACTGCCACAAATGCCCGCGACTGGAAATTTGTCGTTACACAGAATAAGGAAATGCTCCTCAAAATGGCTGACGCCAATGTGAAGTATGCAGACCCTCTGCGCAGAGCAACGCTCGGCATTCTCGTCTGCGGTGATAAATCCCGCTCGGCTTGGGATTTCTGGCAGGTTGACGCATCTGCCGCTGTGCAGAATATGATTATTGCCGCTGAAAGTATGGGCATAGGCTCCTGCTGGCTTGGTGTATGGCCTCTCGAAGAAAGAGTAAAGAATCAGATGGAGCTTCTCGGCCTTGACGAAAACACAATTCCGCATTCCCTTATCGCATTCGGCTATCCTGCAGAAGGTGAAAAATTCGGCATCGCACGTGAAAACCGCCCTGAATACGAAGAAGACCGCGTAATTATTATTGAATAAACTACTATGTTTCTCGGCTCCCTCTGACGAGGGAGCTGGCTTGCGCAGCAAGACCGAGGGAGAGAAAACATTAAAAAATAAAAGCCACTCATTCCGAGTGGCTTTAAGTTTTATACAATTAGATAATGCCGAGAACAGATGTGATAACAAATGTAAATGCAAGTACAGTTGAAATGCCGAAAATACCAAAAGCACGCTTGTTCTTAAGCTTGTAAGCCTTGATAGTCTTGTCGAGAAGCATAATGCCGAAGCAGGCGACGATAATAGGCATTGCAATGTCGTAAGCAACGATACCGTTGAAATAGAGGACTGTCATTACAAGACAGACGAGCAGGGACAAAAGAAAAAGAATCTTCATAATTTTACTCCTTATATTATATATGTATTAGTTTCTGTCAAAATCGCGGTACTGAATAGCCTCGCTGATATGGTCGGCGGAAATGTCCTCGCTGTCGTCAAGGTCGGCTATCGTGCGGGCAATTTTAAGTATTTTATCATAACCTCGCGCCGAAAGAGAAAGTCGGTCAAATGCCATTTCCAATAGCTCCTTCGCCTCGTCATCGAGGATACAGTATTTCTGAATGAGAGCCGAAGTCAGCTGCGCGTTGCAGTTTACTCCCGTGCCCTCGTAACGCTTCTGCTGAAGCAGGCGGGCTTTTGATACTTCCTCAGCCATTTCAGCCGAGCTTTTGCTCTTGCCCTTGCGCTCAAGGTCGCTGTATTCCACCATATTTACTGCAATCTGCAGGTCAATTCGGTCTAAAAGCGGACCGGAAATCTTCTTCCAGTATTTCTTGATGGCATTGTCGGTACATTTGCAACGCAAATCATCAAAGCCTGCGTAACCGCATTTGCAAGGGTTCATAGCGCATATAAGCGTAAAACGGCTTGGGTATGTTGCACTGCCTTTGGCTCGCGAAACTGTCACAACGCCGTCCTCAAGAGGCTGACGCATAACTTCAAGCACGTCTGCGTGGAATTCCGGCAATTCATCCATAAATAATACGCCGTTGTGAGCCATGGAGATTTCACCAGGGCGAGGATTTGATGAACCGCCCACCAGAGCTGTTGCCGACATTGTATGATGAGGCGAGCGGAATGGACGGGCTGTAATCAGCGGATTATCGCTGTCCAGCTTGCCGAGGACCGAATAAATCTTGGTGCATTCGAGAGCTTCTTCGTATGTAAGAGGCGGCAGGATCGAAGGCAGACGCTTGGCAAGCATCGATTTACCTGAGCCGGGAGGGCCAACCATCAATAAATTATGTCCACCTGCGGCGGCTATCACAATAGCCCGCTTTGCCTCTTCCTGACCGACAACATCGCTGTAATCGCCTTCAAAAGTACGGGTATGCTCAAAAACAGTCTCCTCGCAAGGGGAGATGAGCTCCTTGCCCATAATATGGTCGATGATTTTTGAAATATGATTTGCCGCATAAACGCGGATTCCGCTTACAGCCGATGCTTCTTTTGCATTTTCGATAGGGACGAAAACACTTTTCATGCCGTTTTCCTTTGCGGCAAGCACCATAGGCAGCACACCGCTCACTTCACGGAGATATCCGTCGAGCGAAAGCTCGCCGATAAATGCCGCATCATCAGGCACAGCTAATATCTGCTTTGACGAAACAAGAATTGCCAGCGCAATAGGCAAATCGTAGAGAGTGCCTACCTTTTTGATCTGCGCAGGAGCAAGATTTATAGTCAGCCTGCGGAGAGGGAACTCGAATCCGCAGTTTTTGATTGCAGAACGAACTCTGTCGCGGGCTTCTTTTACAGATGCATCAGGCAGGCCGACAACGTCAAAGTTGGGCAGACCACCCGAAATATCACATTCGCACATCACCATAGCGCCGTCAACACCAACAAGTGCTGTGCTGTAGACCTTTGAAATCACGGAGATAGCCTCCTTAAGTATTATATAATATATTATATAATAGGTAAGGGGTAAAATGCAAGGATAATATGAACCATTAAGGGGATATTATATGAACATTGGGGTACAAAATAAAAAAGTCGAAAAAAGTTGAAATTAGGGGTTGACAAATTAAATCAGTTGTGATAATATATAAAAGCTGTCGGCGATGAGGCTGAGTAAAATACTGGAAAAAGAACTGGAAAAAAGTTGAAAAAGGTATTGACAAAGCGGAGCTGATATGATACAATATACAAGCTGTCGCGAGAGACGGTGCTGAAAAAAGAGTTTGAAAAAACTTAAAAAAGTACTTGACAAATGCGAGAGAGTGTGATATACTAAATAAGCTGTCGCGAAAGTGATAGCAAAAAGCAAAAGCACCTTGTAAATTAAACAACACACAAGACAAACAAAACCCTGAAATTTTGAGAGTTTTGAAGGTTCTAAGGAACCGACCCAGAACTAGTAAATGAAAGACCTGCGAAGAGCAGGCAGCTTGAATTAAAAGCTCTGATTAGATTTTATGCCGAAAGGCTTAAGATACCAT
>JAFSBG010000066.1 GCA_017441945.1 Clostridia bacterium | reverse complement strand
CACCTGCGTGTGATTACATACTGCTGCGCAGATATAAGGTGTGACTTCGTCACGGATTAAATAGACGGGCTACGCCCTACACCTCTCCGCCCCGTTGGGGCACCTCCCCGATAATGGGGTCCCCGACAAGCCTGCTTGTTGGGGTGAAAAACAATGGGAGGCTGACTAACTTTCCTTGCCTCTCCTGTGCAAGGGGAGGCAAGGGGCTTGGTTGCATGTGTGAGCATTGCTCGTCCGCAACAAAAAAGACCGCCATGATGACGGTCTTTCATATATTGACATCCAGATGAAATATGGATTAGTTTTCTTTTCTGATTTCGCCTGCTGCCTGGAGCGCCATCTTTGTGAGAAGCGGACCGACAAGCTCATAAACGAGTGTTGCGCACAGGACAACAGCTCTGATCTGAGCGCCGTAAGCAGGAAGCTCTGTCATTGCGATCTGTGCAAGACCGATGGCAACACCGGCCTGCGGAAGAAGTGTGATACCGAGATATTTCTTGATGTTAGGGTCTGCCTTGACCATAACTGCACCCATATATGCGCCGAAATACTTGCCGAGGCTTCGTGCGATAAGATAGATAACGCCGATAAGACCAACCGCAGGAAGAACTGCAAGGTCGAGCTCTGCGCCCGAAACAAGGAAGAAGAGCATATGGACAGGCGGTGTCCAGTCGTCACACTTGTTGAGAATCTTTTCTGCATCACGGGAAAGGTTGACAAGCATTGCGCCGATGCTCATGCAGAGGAGCAGGGACGAAAGATGGAACATTTCGGCTGCAGCCGCACCGATTACAACCGCTGTGATTGTGAGGTTGAGACGGTTTGTGCCAGATGGGAAGATTTTCACGCAGTATGCCATAACGATACCGATAACCGCGCCCACAAGAAGGGAGAGCACGATTTCAAGCACAGGCTCGACGACAACCGACATAATTGTCATTTCGCTGCCCATGCTCATGGAAACTGCGATAGTTGAAAAGAGCGAGAAAATCATAAGACAGACTGCGTCGTCCATTGCGACAACAGGCAGGAGTGTGCTTGTGACAGGACCCTTTGCCTTATACTGTCTTACGACCATAAGTGTTGCGGCAGGAGCTGTAGCCGCAGAGATTGCGCCCAATGTGAGAGCCATTGGCACAGGATAACCGAAGATGATGAGAGCGCCTGTAACGAGAGCGACAGCCATAAGACCCTGCCACATTGTGATTGTTGTGGCGCTGCTGCCTATCTTCTTGATATTGGAAAGTTTGAATTCACCGCCGATGGAGAATGCGATGAATGCGAGAGCGATAGTTGTCACGATCTTCATGCCTTCGAGCATTTCAGATGTCATGATGTTGAGGAAGGACGGGCCTGCGATAAGACCAGCCACAAGATATCCGGTAACATTTGGCAGGTGAAGCTTTTTGCATACAAAGGTCATGACCATACCGCTGAGCATGAGTACGGCAAGACTTGTAAGCATATCCATAGTTTATTTGCCTCCGATACCTTCAACATCGAGCACAGGAAGTGTGAACATAACGCCTGTATTTGGCTTGTTGAACTGGCCGATAACGCTGTGGATAACTTCCTTTGCCTTTGGAACTACATCTGCAGGAAGCAGAACAACGAGCATCTTGTTAAGCTCGTTTTCAGGATTGATGAACTTTCTGAGAGAGCCGAAAATTGATGGTGGCTCGATGGATGCTCTGTCGAGAGCGGCGAGCATACCTTCGCAGTCGATGACAGATGCGCCTCTGATGCCAGCTTCCATAAAGCCGGAAAGAACGCCTGGAACTTTTTCTGTCTGATTTGTGATCATAACTAAAAGCTGCATGATTTTTCCCCCTATAGTAAAATAGCCTCTTTACTGAGCTTATCTTCGGCAGATATCAGCAAGAGGTTTTTGGGTCAGGGCGGTCAATATTATGATCGGAGTGGCGGAAAAAGATCTGTTGATAATCATGTCTGCCGTTTTGAAATCTCAGCCTGGCTTGATGATTTTTAACGTGTTAAAGTATACTCCTGATTTCGAAAAATTTCAAGAGCAATTTTAGATGAATTTTACAGTTTTTTATGTCAGTTTTTATGCAAGTTTTATAATATTGTTATTTCGAGGAAGGACAGGAAATCGAATGTAGGAGAGGCGTTCCGCCTCCCGCGGGCGGGCATGGAAACCCGCCCCTACAATGGTTTGTGCATAAGGGGGTGGAAAGATTCTTCACATTCGTTCAGAATGACAGAAAGCTTTATAGCCTCTCCTATTTTAGGAGAGGTGGCGGTCCGAAGGACTGACGGAGAGGTAAAACTTATTTAATGCATCGCAGATACCTTAACTTATGCCGTAAGGCATAGTATGTAATCACACGCAGTGTGTATGTAATTGCAAAGCGTATGGCATCACCGAAGGGGTATGTAATCGGTGCCTGCGGCGCATTGAATAATGCGGGACGCCGAGGGCGTCGTCCCCTACAGAGATTGTGCCAAAGGAGATGTAGGGAATGGCACCCTGCAAACACAAAATTTCCCCATTTTTCTGAAACTTTTTTGCCGCTTTGGAAATCTATACTGACAGAAAGAAACAAAAACCGATTTTCACATAAAGGAGCAAAAAATGAAACGAAAAATCTTCACCATCTTCTGCCTTGCAGCCCTTATCGCCGCAATGCTTTCCTCTGCCCCATCTGCGCCGCAGATTTGCCATGCCGAAACTCCGACTTACAGCGAGCCGACAACTGCCGCCTCGGAAAGCACAGAAATCCCTGCCGAAATCATTCCTTCTCAAGCCCCTGCCGAAAAGCCTGCTATCAAGCCTGAAATCCGTCTGACCGAGCCTGCCGAAGCTGTGCCTCTTGTCACACTCACTCCTGCTCAGCCGATAGCTCTCAAAGCCGCGCCTTTCACTATGAAAAATTCCCTTTTCATCGGCGACTCCCGCACGACAGGGCTTGCCGATTATTCGGGCATGGAGGGTGTCGACTATTTTGCCGATGTGGGTATGAATGTATATACCGTCGGTAAGCGTGTTCTGCCTGTCGACGGTTTTGGCGAAATCTCTCTTGCCGATCTGCTGGAAGCAAAGAAATATGATAAAATTTACATTATGCTTGGCATAAATGAGGTTGGCTACGCCTTTGAAAAGACTGTCGGCGTTTACGGCAGGCTTCTCGACTCGATTATCCGCGTTCAGCCTGAGGCTGAAATATTTGTTCAGGCAAACCTCCATGTCACATCAGCCCATTCTGCCAGGGCTAAGTATGTGAAAAACGAAGCTATTGATGGGCTGAACGCTCTGCTTTGTCAGCTTGCTTCTGAGAAAAACTGCCATTATATAGATGTCAACCCGATTTTTGACGATGAAAACGGCGCGCTTATGGCTGATAAGTCGGGCGACGGCGTACACCTCCGCGCAAAGTATTATATTGAATGGGCGCGCTGGATTGACAAGGTAAGTGAGGAATTGCTTGGGTAGGCAGATGAGCCTCTTTGTTTTTCACTATTACTTGTTACGTTCTCTGCGGGATGTCGAAGACGCCATTACCTGCAGGGCTTGTGCAAGCGGGGCGGAAAGATTCTTCACATTCGTTCAGAATGACAAATAACCCCCTGTTGCCTCCCGTTCCCTCTTTATTTCCTCCCAAAATTATGTTATAATTAACAAAAACATCGCGGAGGTTTATATGGATTACATGATCACCCTTCTTATTTTTGCGGTGGCTGCCGCCGTAGTCGTGATTATCGCAAAAAATATTGCGTCCCATCAGTTCAAGTGCCATCATTGCTCAAAAAGCTTTCGTATAACCTGGATTCAGGTGCTTACCGCCAAGCATTCGGGCAACAAATATATGCTCATCTGCCCTTTCTGCAAAAACAGCGACTGGTGCACGCAGCAGCCAAAAAGCAATTAAGCAGGATTTCTCCTGCTTTTTAGTGTCGAAAATGTATTTTCGACACTTCAAACGAGGCAGGCCTCGTTTGATTCTGCATCGGTCTGCGCGCACGCCGTGCGTACACTTGCCCGATATAGGTGCAAAAATCCATGCGCATGTCCCGGATTTTTGCAGATTTAATAGGTTTTGCGCCGATGGCGCAGGAAGCACATATTTCCAGACATGCGTAAATTTTATATTTCAATATTCAGTTTAATCTTTTTCAAAAGTCAGAAGCAGGATTTCTACTGCTTTTTTCTTTCGTTGACACCATTTTGCGAAAGTGCTATAATCAATATGTCAAATCCCAAAGAAATCGAGGTTATTCCTATGAAAGGCAACAAAAACAAGGCCATAATCTACATAATGCTGTCGGCATTTTTCTTTGCCCTGATGAACATTTTCGTCAAGCTTGCAGGCGACATTCCATCTATGCAGAAAAGCGTTTTCCGCAACGCTGTGGCTCTCATTTTCGCATTTATCGTCATTAAAAAGCAGAATATTCCGCTGAAACTGAACAAGGGCGACGGCAAATTCCTGCTCCTCCGCTCACTTTTCGGCACAATGGGTATCCTGTGCAACTTCTACGCTGTCGACCACATGATGGTGGCGGATGCTTCCATTCTCTCTAAGCTTTCCCCATTCTTCGCCATCATTTTCTCATATTTCATTCTCAAGGAAAAAATCAAGCCTGCCCAGTTCGGCTTTATCGCCCTCGCTTTTGCAGGTATGCTGCTCATCGTCCGTCCGGGCTTCACAGATGTGTCCCTCTTCCCTGCCTTTATGGGTGTTATGGGCGGTCTGACAGCGGGCGCGGCTTACACTTATGTGCGTGTTCTCGGCTCACGCGGAGTCAAGGGTCCTGTCATCGTGTTTATGTTCTCCACCTTCTCCTGCCTTGCAGTTCTGCCATTTATCATCGCAGATTTCACACCGATGAGCCCAATCCAGCTCATGTATCTTCTCCTTGCAGGTCTTGCCGCTTCGGGCGGACAGTTCTCTGTCACAGCGGCTTACTCCAACGCTCCTGCCGCTGAAATTTCGGTTTACGACTACACACAGATTATTTTCGCGACAATTCTCTCCTTCATCTTCCTGGGCGAAGTGCCTGATGCCATCAGCTTTGTGGGCTATATCGTGATTTTCGCCGCAGGTCTTATGATGTTCCTTTACAATAATAAGAAAGCGAAGGCTAAATAGCCTATGCGTGACAAAATCAAAGCTGTTCTCTCCGAAATGGAGCCCGTTTACGCTCTCGCTCTCCGCGGAGACCCTTCCGCCTTCCGCTTTGAAGGTGTGTTTTCTCCCGAGCTGGGCATGGTGGATACAAACCGCAAAACCCGTTTAAAGCTGGCTTATTATATGCTTTTCGCCCCTGAGCAGGAGGAAATCGTGGCTTCCTTCCTCTTTTCCGAGGAGGTCAAGGCAATCAAATCGCTGAACGAAACCGAGGTCAATGACTGCATCGAGGTGCTGACCTTTATTTTGCAGAAATACAATTCCGACAGGCGCTACAACATACTTTTTGACCGTCTGCTGAAAAACCGCCTTGGGCATTTTGAAAACTATGACATATATAAGGAGCAGAAAATGCTGGACGATTATTCGGACAGCGAGCTTGCGGAATTATATGAAAAACTCAAATAATAACGTGACATTCAAGGATCTTGCCAATTTCCTCCGTCACGGACGGGAAATTGAATTCGAATACAAAAACAAGCAGTATTCCATAACAAACAGCCGTTCTGTATGGCATTTCTGCTGTGATACCGATGGTTCTAGCATTACTTTGTGCCCGTTTCACGATTTTGAGGCTCTTGTCAAAGGCACAGCAAAAATTATCATTGATGGAATCACAGTTGAGGAAATCTTCGACAGACAGCTTTATTCCCCTGATGGACTTCATATTATATAAAAGAAAAAGCTCCCGTTTCAAGGGAGCTTTTTACATTATCTGCAATTTTTAATGTACGCCGTGGCTGTGATGGTCGAGATGGAGCAATTCCTTGAAAGTTTTTTCGCCCGGCTGAGCCTTTGGACGAAGGAGAATAGTATAAGATGTGACGAGACAGAGCGCCACGCCGAAAACGCAGGTGTAAACAACGCTGAATGGGTTGGAGTTTGCAACCATGCCCCAGACTGTCGAGCCAACCGAGCTGCCAACGTCCTGCATTGCCATATAAGTGCTCGTTGCGCGGCCTCTGCGGTTTGATTCGACCGAGCGGACAGCCGCCGAATTTAAAAGCGGGAAGCCGAAGCCGATACCGAAGCCATAGCACATACCTGCAAGAGCCACCTGCCAGCGGGACTGGGCAAAGATAAGGTTGATAAATGCGCAGAGATAGAAGCACATTGCGCCGTAGAAGACCTTGTTTTCGCCTAAAAGTCTTGGCAGCTTGCGTCCCACAACTCGTGTGCAGAAAAGGCCGCAGGCTGAAAGTGTGAAGTAAATGCTGACCCCTTCGATGCCTCTTTCGATGCCCATAAGCGGCAGGAATGTGGCGACTGAGGAGTTTGCCAGCGACATAAACATAACTGTGAATGCTGCAGGGAGAGCGCGCTTTTCGAAGAAGCCGCCTTCCTTTTTCTGGGAATTTACATTTGCTTCAGCCTTCGCCTTGAGCATTTCTTTTTCGTTATATTTTACCGAAAGACCGCAGAAAAGGCACATAAGCCAGGAAAGTGTAACTGCGATAAGCACCCAGTTGAAGCCGAAGTCATAGAGGAAAAGTGCAAGACCAGGGGCGACCGACTGGGAGAAAATACTTGCTGTGCCGTAGAGGGCGATGCCTTCGGAGAAGCGCTCCTTAGGGATGATGTCAGCGACGATTGTGCCGTTTGATGTTGTTACAGCGGCAAAGCCTGCGCCGAAGATGATTCGGGCTATAAAAAGCACAGGAATCTGTGTTGCGATAAAGAAAACCGCCGTTGCGCTCAGGCAGAGAGCGATGCCGAGGTAGTAGATTTTCTTACGGCCGACGGTGTCGTTGAGCCTGCCCCATGTCGGGCGGAATGCGAAAGCCGCGATAGTGTGGGCGCTGGCAAGCATGCCGGAGATGGCTTTTGTGCCGCCGAGAGCGATACACTGCTGCGGAGAAGTGGATGTGATCATAAAGCTGCAGGTGTACGCAAAAGCGGCCACTGCTATCATAAGCAGATAGTTTTTACTGAACAGCTTTTCCTGCTTTTTTTCCATGATTTGCTCCTTTTTCAAAAGTTTCTGTTGCTATACATTATATAATATTTTATCAAGGATTTCAAATTAAAAAGCTGTGATTTTTTGCACATTTCACAGCTTTTGTGGTATTTTTTTATAGAATTATGCTATTTTTGCACTTTTATGCATGGGTTTTGTTCATTTTTTCATCAAAAACGATGTTTTTGACGTTTAAATGCGTATAAGATGCATGAGCATACTCAGCATATTTTCCAGCGACAGACACTCCTCTGTGTAGGCGGAATCGAGCAGAATATCTACATTTTCGTCCGAGTATTCGATCTCGCGGGAGAACATTGCCGCAAGCTCAGGCAGATTTTCAAAAATATATGTGCGGAGCAGCAGTCCATGTGTCAGCCAGAATGAAATCACAAGCTTTGTTCGCGCGAGAAAATCATCGTCAAAATATGCGCCAGGAAGGTATCTGAACAGGAAATAAATTGCCATATTTTCCCAGATTAAATCATATTCTCTTTCGCTTTTATGATCGATGACAACATCGAGAAAATCATAGAGCAGATCGAGGTGCTTGTGCCAGCGCTCGTCCAGACTTTCCAACGATTTGAAAAGATCGACCAGCTGATGATGACTTCTGTGCCAGCTTGTGCTGGCGTATCTGCCGAGACTTATCACCTGCTTGTCCAGATATGCGCTGTCCGAATAAAGGGCGATGATTTCGCGAATCATGCCGTATTCCTCAGCCTCAACAGCGTTCTGCACGCTCGATGCAAAGGCTAAAAGCAGAGCCAGACGGAGGGAAAACCTGCGCTCTTTCGAATAGTTCTTGCCCTGAATTATGTCGGCGGCAGTTTTCAGCACATCAAGCACTATTTCGCATTTATCATCAGGCATATTCTCTTCATCAGAGTCTTTTATTTCTGTTTCTGTAAAGTAAATCTGCTTGTCGCAATTTATCAGCATTTCGGAGGCTTTTTCGCAGCCTATGCCATAGCCTTCAAAGGTGATTCCGGGCAGCCATTCGTAAAAACGAGGGTGCTTGTCGCAGATTTCGCAGAGCATTTCTTCCCCCGAATCAAGGATGATGTCGCACAAGCCGTCCTTATTTAAAAACGGACAGCGCTCATTTTCACCCAGAATAAAATGAGGATTTTCGCCGTAGTCGATGCACTTTTCAAAGTGCTTTTTCAAAGCGCCTTCGTACTTTTTATATTTTTCCAGAGTAGCTTGGTCGATGTCGATTTCCCAGCCGATGCAGCAGTTGTCGCGGCACTTGTCGGCCTTACACTTAAAGCCCTCAAAACAGGACAGTCTTATTTTCTTCATAGCCTATCCCCTCTTTCTTCCTTTTACATAAATTACCAGCTGAACAAGGGCGGAAATTATCCATAAACTTCCAATAAATATACCGCAGTGCATAAAGAACTGCCACGGCAGAATGTTGATGACTGGGTCGAGCCGCGGATCGAATATCCACATATCATTGTTGAAAAACAGCTTGTGGAAGACGATGAACGCCGCGTTGAAGTCGACGGCGATGACGATGAGCAGAACTATTGGAATTATGAGTGTCAGGATGCCTGATATTCCCAGTATTTTCCTGAAATCCGCGCGTTTTTTCAGCTTGATAAGCATTAAGATCATCAGCACGAAGGACACCGCACCTGCGATGTAGAGAGCAGTGAAAATATTGCGTGTTTCATAGAAATGATATGCTCCGCTTTCGGAAAATGCCAGCGATGGCAGTGAGAATTCGCCTCTGTTAAACGGCGAAAGATAGTCCATCACTGCGTGGTAGTTGTCCATTATTTCGTTCTCATCCATGCCTGTCTGCCATGTCAGCCCGAGCAGGCGCACGTCAGCTTTATAGAGGGTGTCATTGGTGTGGAGCACAAGCACGCCGAAGGCTGTTGCCGAGAGCAGAATCACCACGGCGAGCAACGATGCCAAAAGTATTTTTTTCATTATTCCACCTTAAAAAATTCGTATTTCTTCTCTGCTTCTTCCTTTGAAGCAAAGACTTCAAACTCATATTCCTCTTCCTTTTTGGATGGCTCAAGAGAGAAAAGCTCTGCCAGATATTCCCCGTTGTCCTTCTTGTTTTCCGTAGGAATAAAGCCGGAAAATCCGTATTTTTCGCGTATATCGGTATTTTCACTAACTAATTTAAAGAGAAAGTCCTTGAGGGAATTTGCAAGAATATATCCATTATTTTCCAGCGATACCATAGCCACAGGGTAATCGTCGTCCGAAATATCCCCCGCTCCCCAGAGAGTGCCGATGGCATTTTCAAAGGAATCGGTGGCAAAAACGCTCAGGCGAGGAACTGTATAAAACTGGAAATCTTCTCTCTTGCATCCGCGACAGAAAATCACATTGAAATCGCGCTCAAGAATATCATAGACAGGGTTTTCATTCCTTGTGTTTATGACCTCAACACCGCTCGGCACGCACTCGATGACCTCTCCGTCCTCTCTGCCGAAAACGGCAACGACGCTAGAAGCGCTCTCAGTATCAACAAGTATTTTCTTCATTATGCCTCCACGTGCAGTTCGCCCTCTGCATAGAGGACAGCCTTGCCCGAAAGCTTCATATTTTCTCCCATTATTTTACAGTAGAGAGTGCCGCCGCGGCGTGATGCCTGATATGCTGTATAATCGGTCTTATTTTCCAGTTTTCCCCAGACAGGAACGATATGGCAATGGCCAGAACCGCAGACAGGGTCCTCCGGAATCTTAAGCTTCGGACCGTAAGAACGGCTGACGCAGTCGAAGTCCTTGCCCTTGGCTGTGATGTGGAGCAGAGCGCCCTCAAGCTCCATCATTTTCGCCTGATCGGCATTGTTGTTGCGCACAAGCTCCTCGTTTTCAAGGATGCAGACAAGGTCTCTGCCCAGAAATGCTCTCAAAGGACGGACACCGATGACCTCTTCCATAAGGTCGGTGACCTCCACTTCGTGCATATCAAAAACAGGGAACTCCATCTCCAGCAGGTCGCCCTGCTTCCTGATATAGAGCTCGCCGTGCTCGGCTGTGATAAATGTCACTTCGTCGGCATCTTTCTCGTAAAAATTCAAAATTGTAAAGGCTGTGGCGAGAGTTGCGTGACCGCAAAGGTCGATTTCACCGCCCGGAGTGAACCAGCGGATGCGGTATTTATCACCCTCCTTGACGGCAAAAGCTGTCTCAGAAAGGTTATTTTCGATGGCTATATTTTCCATAAGCTGTGCAGGAATCCACTTGTCCATGATGCAGACACCGGCAGGATTGCCCTCAAAAACGTGGTCGGCAAAGGAGTCGATGACGTAATATTTCATAGTTTTCCTCACTTTCGTACCCACTTCTCAAATCACTAATGCACTTCTCACCTGTTCTTTTTCTGTCAATAATGCTCAAAAATCCTCGTTAATACACAAAGTATTGCCTGCGGCTTTTGAACATTCTGACACAAAAATCCCTCGGTGATAAGCACATTCTGATTTGTTCAGCGGATGCAGATTTTGTATGGTTATATTTTAGCATAATATTATATTGTACGCAAGGATATGTTTTACTGTAACAACCCCTCCACCGTCATTCGACGGTCCCCCTCCCCTTGCACAGGGGAGGCTAAAAGTTGAAAAAAGGCTCCCCGAAGGAAGCCTTTTTGTTGGTTTAATCAAGTTTTTCGCCGCAATTCGGGCAATATCCGCCACGTCTTTCATATCGGAATCCCACTCCGCATCGCGGACAGCGATGAAAGATGGAAAACTGAATTGCGCCGATTACATAAATTATAACAGCCGCGGCCGTAATCCAGCTGTTGCCCGTCACAAAAGCCGTGCCGCACAGAATAATGGTGATAAACAGGCAGACAAGACGGATTCTTGCGCTCATTTTATAATTCATAAATTACCTCTCAAGGCTGCCGACTATTATTTCAGCGCATTCGTCAGCCGTCATTTTGTGGGTATCGACCTCGATGTCATAGCCATCCTTCGGGAAAAGATATGTAAAGGAGCTTTCAGCCGAGCCGACGCAACGGTCGCCTCTCGCCTTTTCCCTTTCACGCAGGATTTCCATAGGGCAGGTAACTTTTACCTTACAGATATCGAAGCCTTTCAGCATTTCTGTAAGCTGAGCAAAAATGCGCTCGCTCGTGATGACGTGGTCGATGATGATGCCGTTTCCGCTTCCAAGAAGTTCAAGAGCCCTATTGCACATATCAGCAGAAATCTCGAAAACATCGTCCTCGTAAATGGTCTCATCCTTTGCCAATTTCATAAAATCATCGATGGAAACCACCTCAAAGCCATCGAGACGAGCTTTGATTGCCCTTGAAAGTGTGGATTTGCCACTGCTCGACGGACCGTTAAGCAGAATTATTTTTGCCATTATTTTACAATTTTATTTCTGATGGAGCCGATGCCTTCGATGATACATTCGACCTCGTCGCCCACCTTGAGGAAGTTAGGAGGCACAAAGCCCATACCAACGCCTGCAGGTGTGCCTGTTGCAACGAGAGTACCAGCCTTGAGAGTCATTCCCTGTGAAAGTTCCACCATCCATTCCTCGATATTTGTGAGGAAAAGGCTTGTGTTGGAGTTCTGGCGAAGCTGACCGTTGACCTTGGACTGGATATTGAGTGCAGGAGGATACACGATTTCGTCCTTTGTGACAATCCACGGACCGACAGGTGTAAAGCCATCAAGGCTCTTGCCGAAATACCACTGCTTGTGGCCGTTCTGCACCTCGCGGGCTGTCACGTCATTCATAATTGTATAGCCGAAAATGTGGTCCTGAACCTCTTCAGGGCGTACATTTTTTGCATCTTTGCCGATGATTACAACAAGTTCAGCCTCATAGTCGAGCTGGCTTGTAAGGTCTTCGTGGGCTGGAATATCGCCATAAGGCGCAACAGCGCGGTTGACACGCTTGGAGAAATAGACTGTCTGCTTTGGGGAATCCTTGGCATAAGCCTGCTTCTTGAAGCGTGCAGATTCCTCTGCGTGGTCGGCATAGTTTACACCGAGGCAGATGATGTCCTGCATTGGCTCAGGAATAGGGGCGATGAGCTGAATATTTTCAAGAAGTGCGGCATTTTCCACCTCATTATGAGGCTTATTTGCCAGTTCAGCCATATTTTTAAGGCAATTCGGGCAGGCATTTCTGATAAGGTCATTCATGCTTGCGTATTCAACAGGATAGACATAAGCGCCGCAAGCGCTGAGTACGCCAACCTTTTCCATGCCGTTTTCAACATAAGTCAGTAATTTCATACGTACCTCCGCGTTGTTGTTTTTTTATAATTTTATCATATTATAATGCATTTGGCAAGGGAGTATTTATTTGCCAGACAACCCCTCCACCTTAATAGAACAATTATATAAAATTCACTCCCCCCGTCACTTTGTGACACCCCCCTCGTCTGAGGGAGGCAAGATCTGGCTTGTGCAAACCGCAGGAAAGATCCTTCGCTACACTCAGGATGATATACAGAATAAATGCTCTTGCTCTATTTTATATAATGTGTTATAATGAATTTTGTCAAATCAAACTGAAAGGTAATATTTATGAAAGAACACGGTTTAAAAGGCATTCTTGCCGCGCTGGTGCCAAACGTGATTTTCGGCTTCAGCTTTCTTTTTTCAAAAATAGCTCTCGACTATGCCCATCCGCTTATGATTTTGGCAATCCGCTTCACTGTGGCATTCGCGGTGCTCAATATTTTATGGCTCTTTAAAGTCATCAAACTGGATTTTAAGGGCAAGCCTAAAAAGCGCCTTATCATGATGTCTCTGGCTCATCCGCTTCTCTATTTTATAATGGAGCTTTACGGTATCAACCTGACTTCCAGCGCAATGTCGGGCGTGCTCATCTCCCTCGTGCCTGTCGGCGTTATTATTCTTTCGATTCTTGTGCTTAAGGAACGCCCAACAAATCGTCAGATTTTCTTCTCGATGCTGTCCCTTGCGGCTGTAATCGCAATTACACTGGCTTCGGGCAACAGCGGCAGCAACACGCTCCTGGGCATTCTGCTCCTTATGGTGGCTGTTTTCTGCGCTTCACTTTTCAACATCCTCAGCCGCGCTGAATCCAAGCGATTCTCCCCTGTCGAGCGTACATATATGATGTTTTTCATCGGCACTATCGGCTTCAACATCATTGCCGCCGTCGGTCTTAACGCAAATTATGTGACCGAGCTGACAAGAGCTGTCACAAGCCTGCCATTCTGGGGCGCAATTTCCTATCTTTCAATTCTTTCGTCCATCGTGGCATTCATGCTTTATAATTATGCCACAACACTTATCAGCCCTGTCCGCGCCGCATCATTTGCCAATATCACAACTGTGGTTTCGGTTTTCGCAGGCATTTTCATTATGGGTGAAACCCTCACACTTGTCCAGCTTATATGCTGTGTATTCATCATAATCGGCGTTTTAGGCGTAAATAAAGAGTAAAAAAAGTCCCCATCGTGTGATGGGGATTTTATTATATTATCGTATAATTTCCGCCTCGCAAATACAATACCTATTTAATCCGCAAAAATCCAGGACATGTGCATGGATTTTTGCACCTCTATCGGTCAAGTGTATGCAAAGCATGCACGCAGACCGATGTAAACTCAAAGGTCGCCTGCGACCTTTGAAAGTGTCGAAACGCCTTTCGACACGCAAAAAGTCCCCATCGTATGATGGGGATTTTTTATGTTCGATTAGTGGTGACAGCCGTGCTTGCCGCAGCCGTGGTCGCCGCATTCGTGACCTTCTTCGCCGTGCTCATGGTCGTGATGGTCGCACTTGACATCAGGATTGAAGCTGAGCTCGCCCTTGAGATAAGCCTCTACAGCCTTGTCACATTCGCCTGTTACGCCGCCGAAAAGCTTGATGCCTGCGCCTGCGAGAGCAGCCTGAGCACCGCCGCCGATACCGCCGCAGATGAGCACATCAACGCTGTTTGCGCTGAGAATACCTGCAAGAGCGCCGTGACCTTCGCCGTCTGTGCCGACAACTTCGCTTTTCACTATCTTATTATCTTCGATATCATAGAGCCTGAACTGGGAAGTTCTGCCGAAATGCTGGAAAATATTTCCATTTTCATAAGTTACTGCAATTCTCATTTTTGTTTCCTCCGCTATAGTTTTTTATGCTTTTTGCAGCCTCCGCAGCCGCATTTTTCCTCTTTACCGTCACAAAGGACATAGTTGCCCCCTTCGATGACGAGCGGGCGGGCATCGACTATCGCCAGGGCAAGCTTTTCCCTTGCCGATGTGTATATCTGCTGCACCGTCGTGCGCCCCACCTTCATATATCCGGCGCACTCCTCCTGCGAGAAATGCTCCTTATCAATAAGCCTTATGGCTTCATATTCATCGACAGCCAGCACCACCGGAGTCTTTTTACGGCAGTTCTGGGGAGCAAACACCGATATTTCAGGCATACGGCACACCTTTCTGCATTTGACAGGTCTTGGCATAGTATCCCTCCCTCTGATTTATATTATACGCCTGTTTTTGGCATATGTCAATAACTCGCATTGAAAAAGGCGAGCTATATGCCCGCCTTTGATTTTATATTCCGTAAACTATTGCGCCGAGGACAGCCGAGATAACAATGAGCATTATAGGGCTGATTTTCTTTTTCAGCACCTTTTTTGAGCCAAACATTGCAGCCAGCAAGACCGCTGTAAGGCATAACGCCTTTACATCAAATTTGCTTCCCGACATAATCGGCAAGGCGTTTTTCGCAATCATAAATACGCCTGTTGCAAGAACGATACCGATTACACACGGCTTGAGTCCGCGGAGAATTGCCTGCACATATTTGTTTTTCAGCGCGCTTTTCATCGCTATCATAATGAGCAGAATTATTATAAATGACGGCATTACAACGGCAAGAGTTGCAAGCACAGCCCCCAAAAATCCCGCCTGACTGCTGCCCACATAGGTGGCAAGATTTACCATAATCGGGCCCGGTGTGCTTTCGGCAACCGCAATCATATATGTGAGGGCTTCGTCAGTAAGCCAGCCATAGGACAGCACAACGTCGCGGATAAGCGGAATTGCACCGTAAGCTCCGCCGAAGGCAAAGCAGCCCACACGGAGAAAACCGAGAATCAAGTCAAGATAAATCATTTTACCCCTCCCTTTCTGCTCTGCACAAGGAAAATGCTCAGGCTGACGATGGCGGCGACTATCATAAGGCTGACCGACGAAAACTTCAGCGAGAAAAGGTTTATCACCAGCATAACGACAGCCGAGCAAGCCATAATTGTGCGTGGGATTATCTTTTTGTGCATTTTCTTAATCATCGCGATGGCGGCATCTAAAATGAGCACGCCGACGGCGATTTTTATGCCCTTGAATGCATTGGCTATGAGCGTTATCTCAAGGAAGTTATCGAGAAACATCGAGATAGTGTAAATCACGGCAAAAGACGGCAGAATCATGCCGAGAGTTGCGATGAGTGAGCCAATAAAGCCTGCCTGCTTATAGCCGACGAATGTGGCGCAGTTGATGGCGATAGGTCCCGGCGTGCTTTCAGCAATAACCGTAACATCCATCATTTCATCGTGGGTTATCCATTTTTTCCGCTCGACGCAGTTGTTTTCGATCATTGCTATCATTGCGTAACCGCCGCCGAAGGTGAAGAAACCTATCTTCATAAAGGTCAGAAGCAGGTCAATGAGAATATTTTTCTTCATATTTCCTCCTTTTCATAGTGGCAATTTCCATGGCATGAATGACATTCGCCTGCTTTTTCAGCATCTGCAAGGGCATATATATGCTCTGCAAGCGCGCGCAGGATTTCTCTGTCCACCTCATAATGCATGAAATATCCGCGTTTTTCGCCTTTGAGCAATCCTGCTTCACGCAGGACTTTGATATGCTGTGACACCGCCGCCTGTGTTATACCAAGCTTTTTTGACAGCGAGCGGACACACATACTATGTTTCAGGAGAATCTGCACGATTTTCATACGATTTTCATCGGCAAGAGCCTTGAAGATGAGTCTGTATTCCATAGTCGCCTCCTTTTAATTAAGCGTTCACTTAATTAAAGTGTAGCACATCAATCCATATAAGTCAATACTTAAATAAAAAAGAAGCCTTTTGGCTTCTTAAATCTTATTTATCGCTTCGAGGAGCTTCTTTTCGCTGACAGGCTTGACGATTACAGCCTTTGCGCCGCTGTCGATAAGACTTTCCACAAAGGCTTTGTGCCCCATGGCGCTCATCATAATTATGTTCATCTGCGGATTTTCCCCAAGGATTTTCTCCATAAGGTCAACCCCGTCTGTATCGGGCAGGGAAACATCGATGATGGCAATGTCAGGAGTGAGCTCCTTGTAAAACTCAAGACCATAGCGTACGTTGTTTGCCTCGGCTGCAACTTCAAAGCCGTTTTTGATGAGGATTTTTCTCGCCTTTGCACGGACATCTGCCGAGCTGTCGCATATCATAATTCGTTCTGACATAGTGTTTTCCTTTTTATATGTTTATTTTCTTATACTATTAAATAATCTGTAAGGTACAGTCACAAACGTTCCACGACATATCACATAGACGCCTACGGCTACACCCCTCCACCACCTGACGGCGGTCCCCCTCCCCTTAACAATGGGAGGCTTTT
>JAFSBG010000065.1 GCA_017441945.1 Clostridia bacterium | reverse complement strand
CACGACCATGACCATCACCATGAACACGGCGAGCATTGTTCCTGCGGCCATGACCATCACCATGCTGATGAAGCGTTTACATCCTGGGGCTTTGAAACTGTAAAGAATTACACAGAAGCCGACATCAAGAACATTCTCACAGCCCTCGACAGCAACGAATACGGAGATATTCTCCGCGCAAAGGGTATGGTTGCTGACGGCGAAAACTGGGTTTACTTCGACTATGTTCCTGAAGAACATGAAATCAGAGAAGGCGCTCCTTGCTACACAGGCAAGATTTGCGTAATCGGCGCAAATCTCAAGGAAGACAAGCTCTCTAAGTTATTCAATAAGTAGCGAAAGGCTGAAAATATGAATATGGAAAGAGAAATTCCTGTTTTTATAATCAACGGCTTTCTTGAAGCGGGCAAGACAGCCTTCATCAAGGATGCCATTATAGGCGACCCTAAGCTGAGAAAAGAGCGCATCGTGATTATTTCCTGTGAAGAAGGCGTGGAAGACTATGACGGTCTGCCTAAAAATGTCACTATCCACACAGTTGAGGAGGAGGAAGACCTGTACGAAGACCTTTTCTTCGAGGTTGCCGCTCTCTATGACCCGACCTATGTACTCATCGAGTACAACAGCATCTGGGGCATGGACAAGCTCTACGATACAGCAATGCCTGACGGCTGGGTGCTCGTCGACCAGATGACAATTATCGATGCCCTCACATTTGACAGCTACTTCAATAATATGAAGAGCTTCTTTGCCGATATGCTCCGCTCATCATCAATGGTCATCGTCAAGAGATGCGAAATCGATGAGGATTTCAAGCATTTCCGCGACATAATCCGCCCTTGCGCCCTGCAGGCTGAAATACTTTATATGAACGATGAAGAAGGCATTATGGACATCACTCTCGAGGACGAGCTTCCATACAGCCTTGAAAGCGACGTTATCGAGCTCCACAGCGATACTTATGTTGCGTGGTACATCGATATGATGGACAATATCGAGCGTTACATCGGCAAAACTGTCGAGTTCACAGCTCTTGTGGGCAAGCCTGACTATTTCCGTCCGAATTACTTTATGGCGGGCAATATGGTCATGACCTGCTGCGAGGATGATATGCAGTTTTTCGGCTATGTCTGCCATTATGACAAGGCGCCTGAGCTGGAAGAAGGCTGCTATATCAAGCTGAGAGCCCAGATAGACTGTGATTTCACTCCTGAATATGAGGAGGAGGGCCCTGTACTCTACGCCGAAAGCGTAACTGTACTTCCAAAGGAAGAAAAATAAATGCAAGGGGAGCTTTATGCTCCCCTTTATTTTACAAAAATCCCTATTGACAATTAAAAAAATACTGTGTATAATTTTCTTGTTTATCAAATATGGGGGCGTAGCTCAGCTGGGAGAGCGTTTGACTGGCAGTCAAGAGGTCATGGGTTCGATCCCCACCGTCTCCACCAAAGAATCGGCAGGTAAATCCTGTCGATTTTTTATTTTTGTCACAATCTCATTTTCCGCATAACATAATAGCAGGAGGTGGAATATGAGAACTATAGCATACAACAGGCTTGCCGCCGTAGCTTACGCCCGCAGGTGGGCGCTGTCGCGAAATCCGATTTACTATGATTTTGCCGAAATCGGCGGAGACTGCACCAATTTTGCATCCCAATGTATCTATGCAGGGGCGCGTGTTATGAATTTTGAGCCCACATTCGGCTGGTACTATCTTTCGGCAGACGACCGCTCGCCAAGCTGGGCGGGGGTGGAATATCTTTACAGCTTTCTTGTAAACAACAATTCTGTCGGTCCTTTTGGCAAGCTTGTGGGGCGAAGCAGGGTGCAGATAGGCGATATAATTCAGCTTGGCAAAAGAGACGGCACATTTTATCATTCTCTTGTGGTTTCGGCAACATTTCCACGTATTCTCGTCTGCGCCCACTCGGACGATTATCTGAACCGCCCGCTCGATACATATACCTATGAAAATATCCGCTTTATCCATATCGACGGAGTGAGAATTGAATAAAACCGCTTTACGCGGTTTTTTCTTTGCAAAAATGCAACGCACGGCGTAAAATATTGGTTATATAGACAAAGGGGCCCTGAAAAATGTGTATGGCGGGGGCTTGCTCCCGCCGTTACAGCAAAACAAGGAGGTGAAAGCGTATGGAAGATGAAAAAATAATCGATTTGTACTGGCAGCGTGATGAAAACGCAATAAAGCTGACGGCTGAAAAATACAGAAACTACTGCGGTGCGATAGCAAGGAATATCCTGGGCAACGGTGAAGATGCGGAAGAATGCCTCAACGATACATGGCTTCGTGTATGGAATGCCATCCCGCCCCACAGACCTGATAAATTATCACTTTTTCTCGGGAAAATAACCCGTGAGCTGGCGATAAACCGCTATAAAGCCAACTCAGCACAGAAAAGGGGAGGGGGCGAAATGGAGCTGGCTCTCGACGAGCTTTCGGCATTCATATCGTCGAAAAACACAGTCGAAGAAAATATCGAAGCCGAAACTCTGGCAAAGGCGATAAATGTCTTTCTGCGGAAACAGCCGGAAAAGCAAGCCAATATGTTCATTCTGCGATATTTCCATTTTTATCCAATATCGCAGATAGCCGCAAAATATTCGGCAAGCGAAAGCAAAGTCAAATCCGTCCTTTTCCGTATGCGAAAAAAGCTTTACAGCTATCTTGAAAGTGAGGATCTGTTATGAAACCTGAAAAAATAATTGATGCAATGAATATGCTGGATGATGACCTTATTGAGCAGGCTGAAAGAAAAAATGATGTAAAGAAAATCCGCTTTACACCTGCGGTAAAACGCCTTGTTGCCTGTGCCGCCTGCGCAATGTTCATTATTGCAACATCCTATGCTACAGAAATCGTTGAAGCCTTCAAATCCTATTTCGTCAGCCAGAATGAGGAGTTTCCGCCTGAGGTGATGACCGATGTTGTGACCGACGAAAATGAGGACCTTATAATCCGTCTTGACGGCGCAGTTGCCGACCGCCATTCCTGCCATATGATAGTTTCCTTTATCTCAAAAAAGCCACGCCTTTTCAACGGCTATGAGCAGGAGGGATTTGCACTCTATGCCATCGACAAAAACGGCGAGAGAGTGGATTTTGATGATCGCTCAAGCGGCACTTATATGGAGCATTCCCCAGTCGCAAAGGCAATTACCAAAATCACCGATGCCGACGCAACCTATCTTGTCAGCGGCACATTCGAAATTCCGCAGATGGAGAACATGGACAAGCTCGTCTTTGAATGTGAAGGCCTCAGACTTGAAGCAGAAATCGAAAATAATATCCTGCCGGAATATCCGCTTTATACTGAGGACGGTGCCGAAACAGGCTATGTTATGACACCTATCGGTCTCTATATCAATTACACGACCGACATTCCCGACGAGCATATTTTTGATAAAGTATTCCTGCTGGATAAGGAGGGAAAGGCTGTCGAAATGGGCTTCAGCGGCCATTCCAGCATTGCAAAGCTTGCCGATGGCAGCGAGCATATCGTGGCGATACACACATGGTCAGCAGGGCATATCGACGTACTTATTCTCGATATGGAAAACTATATCGGCGCACGAATCGGCGATACGAACTATTATTTTGTAAGAGAAAATTAACCATTTTCATCTTGACAAGGCAAAAACATAGGGATATAATTCAAGCACAAGGGCGAAAGTCCTTGTGCTATTTTAATTTGAAGCGGTGATAAAATGAAATATTTTCTCGACACTACAGGTACGATTCCAAAGGGAGTTGGTTTTAGTCAATATGGCTTGCTCCACATAGTGTGGCTTGTGATTTTCGTGGCAACACTCGTTATAGTCAGCCGAATTTACAAAAAATCCGACAGTGAAAAACGTGTAAAAATACGCAAAATCGTGGCTTGGCTCATCGTTGCCGACGAAATATGGAAGATGTTTTTCCTGACAATCGGCGGCCGCTACGAGTGGGAATATCTGCCTTTCCACCTCTGCTCGGTAAACATTTTCCTTATCTTATGGCACGCATACAAGCCGAATAAAGTGGTGGATAACTTCCTCTATCTGGTCTGCATTCCGGGTGCGGTTGCGGCTATGCTTTTTCCAAGCTGGGTAAAGCTTCCGCTTTTCAATTTCATGCACCTGCACAGCTTCACAATACATACCCTCCTCGTGCTTTATCCTTGTATGCTGACATACGCGGGCGACATAAAGCCGCAGATTAAGTATATCCCGAAATGTATAGCGTTGCTCCTTGCTGTATGTGTTCCTGGAATAATTGCCAATAAGCTTGTGGGCACAAACTTCATGTTCCTTGAAGAAGCGAGCGCAGGCAGTCCTCTGCTGATTTTTGAAAACTTATGGGGCAATCATCTTCTGGGATATCCTGTCCTTATAGCGCTTGTAATTCTTATTATGTACGGACCGATTTTGATAAAAAACAGGAGAAAAAAGAATGATAAACGCGATTAAAGAACTGTTTGCGGACAGAAAAACTGTCATATTTACACTGGCGGGAGTGTTTGTGGGAGCTTTTGCAGGGGTAATTGCGTACTATAACAGCTGGCTTGGATAGTAAAGGAGACTATAATGCCTGAACGTGAAATCGGCGGTATCAAGTATACGCTGACGATAAAAAATGTTAAAAATCTCAATATGCGAATAAAAAGGGAAGGCATTTTCGTTTCTATGCCACCCAATGTTCCTATGCGCTATGCCGATGCATTCGTCTATAAAAACCGCGATAGAATCGAGCAATATATGGAAAGATACAAAGAGCCTGAGAATGAACAACTGGAAATAACTGTAAAGACAACTCGGGAGGAAGCCATCGGCATGGTCTATCGTTATGTCGAAATGATGAGTGAGGACAAGATTCCACAGCCTGACGAGATACGATTCAAGGCTATGAAAACCATGTGGGGCAATTGCTATACAAACAGAGGCATAATCACTCTTAACACAGAGCTGCTCGATATGCCGAGAGAATATCTTGAATATGTCATAATCCACGAGCTTGCCCATTTTATCCACAAGGACCACCAGAAGGACTTCTGGGCGCTGGTCGAAAAATACTGCCCATCGTGGAAAGAGCGCCGCAAGCGCATGAAAAGCTACGCATCACATCTCAGAGACTAAAAGAAAAAGCCACTCCATAAGAGTGGCTTTTGTTGTGCGTTTATTTAGAAAATTGCAAGACCGTTGTCGCGGGAAATAGCCTTGAGCATGGCGGCGCCTGCAACAGAGTTGCCCTTCTGGTCGAGGGCAGGGCCGTAAACGCCGATGCCGATACCTGTGTTTGTTGTCGAAAGAATACCGCCGCCAACGCCGGATTTTGACGGCATACCAACATCGAGAGCAAAGCTGCCCGAAGCATCGTAAAGACCGCAGGTGAACATGACAGTCTTGAGAATGGAGCAGATTCGCTGGCTGAGAACTCGCTGACCTGTGCGCTTGTTTACGCCGTTGTTGGAGATTATCCATGCAGCGTGAGCAATGTCACGGCAGGTGACTTCGATAGAGCACTGCTTGAAATATGTATCCATTACGTTGTCAACTTCGTCCTCGATAAGGCCGTAGCTCTTGATAAAGTAGGCAAGAGCGCGGTTGCGGTCGCCTGTATCCTTTTCGGAGTGGTAAACCGATTCGTTGATCTCGAGAGAGCTGTTGCCGCAACAGGCACGGATAAGGTCTAAAATTCGGTTGAACTTTTCCTTCTTGTTGTTGCCGTGAATCATGGAAGTAGCGAGAATCGCGCCGGCATTGATCATAGGATTATAAGGCTTGTGAGTGTCCTTGAGCTCAAGGTTTGCAATAGAGTTGAAGCTGTCGCCTGTAGGCTCAACGCCGATAAGCTTGAAAACTTCACGCTCGCCGTTGTCCATAACGGCAAGAGCGAAAACGAATATCTTTGAAATACTCTGAATTGTAAATTTGGTATTGTAATCGCCAGCGCCGTATTCTGCGCCGTCTTCGGTAAAGACATAAATGCCCAGGTCGGAAGGATTTTTCTCCTTCAGTTTAGGAATGTAAGATGCCACAGTGCCTGTAGCAGTGATAGCTCGGTTTTCTGCCACCAGTTTTTCCAATGCTTGCTGATTTATCATAATATCCTCATAAGTAAAAAGTGTCGATTTATTTCCAATAATATAATAACATAAAAATCCGACAAATGGAATATATAATTTGCACAAAAATCATATTTTTAAAATGAAAAAAATGGTTGACCAACAATTATCTATAATGGATAAAAAGATGTCAAAGAAAAATAAGCAAAAACAGTTGACAAAATGAGTTTTTTCGTATATAATTAAAGCATAAATTAAAGATAGTTCGGATGAGAAAATTGGGAGAGACCATTTAAGTATGGCGCCGAAGGGGATTTCGCATAAACTCTCAGGCAAAAAGTACCGATTTTTGACGAGACTCTGGAAAGCCGCTCTGATGCGGCGCCGACGAAGCAACTGCGGCGGACCTTGCCGCACGAATCTTTCAGGTAACATGACGGAGGCGTATTGCAATAGCAGTACGCCCTTTTTTATTGCTTTATCGGGTATATTTTAATATAGTTTATAGCTTTTTTCATATCAGTCATAACCAGCCGCTGACATAACAGCGGCGCGTCTAACCTCCCCAAACCGGAAAATATCCGCAGCTGAACGGTGCATCAGGATGCACGACACGGCGCTTGGCTGCGGAACATGTCCGGTACTATGAATCGAACCAACTTCCATTTTCATAACTCTCTTTCCAACATTGTGTTTTGCTGACACAAACAAAAACAATCAGTCACCACAAAAGCAGGGTTCAGCCACCCTGTTTTTGTGGTGTTTTTATCTTTTTTGGATAAATAGCTTTGGGGAGCCTCCTGTAAAACACTCTTTGAGTGATAAAAATAAACACCCTGCAGATTTCCACAGGGTGTTCAAAACTATTCATTTACAAAATATCCGAAACCATAGGCATTGTTGCCTGTGTGGCAGACAAGTGTACAACCAATCTCATATTCATAGAACTCGTTGATACCTGTTGCTTCATTGAGAGATTTTCTGAGAGAGTCAAGCTGCTGACGTGTCGAGCCGACCGATGCAACATTGAGAATGTTGTATCTGATACGGTCTTTGTCAGCCTTCACAAGATTTATCATCTCACTTATCGCCTTTGCGTTACCGCGTACCTTTGTCTTGACCTTGAGACCTTCCTTTGTCATCTCAATGATAGGCTTGATACCGAGCAACGAGCCTGCAACGTAGGAAGCCGAGCTGAGTCTGCCGTTTTTGTGGAGCTGAGTAAGGCTTTCAACTGTGAAGTAAAGACGCTGATGGTCGGCAAGATAACGTGCTTCCTCGATAATCTTTTCAACAGGCTCATCGTTTTTCTGCATCACATAGCAAGCACGCACAAGAGCGCCGAGAAGACCTGCAACAGTGTTGGAATCGATAACTGTAACAGCTCCTTCAGGGAAGTTCTGCGATGCGATAACAGCATTGGAATATGTGGATGAAAGGGAAGAAGCAAGACAGATGCACACAACAGGGATGTTCTTTTCAACATATGGTGCGAAAGCCTCGCAGAATGCCACAGGGGAAGGGGATGCCGACTGGGCAATCTCACCTGTGGAACTCATGATTTCAAGAAGTTTTTCGGAAGTTATATTTACTTTGTCTAAATAGCTTTTATCATTGAAGTTTATCGAAAGCGGAATCATTCCGATTCCCATCTCGCGACATTCTTCGTGAGTGAGGTCACTCGTGCTGTCAGTAAAGAGCTTCAGCTCAGTCATAAATACGCTCCTTTATGTCAATTCTACATAGGAATGTTATAATGAATATTATGCCTTAAAATGGGCAAAATGTCAAGAATTCACAGCCATATAATTGTAAATTTAATGTTTAATTGCAAATACACTTGGAAAAATTATAGTAATATGGTAAAATATAATATTATAAACGACAAAAATGGGGTGTTTATATGCTGAAAAAGGCAAAGATTATGCTGATTGATTTCATAACTACATATATGCACAAGAAGGTGATGCGCTCATCGGCAGCCCTTTCCTATTATCTTATGCTGACATTTTTCCCGTTTCTTATATGCTTCAACTGGATTCTCGGCCTTTTTGACATTGACTTTAATAAAATTGCCCAGACCTTGGGCGGCATAATTCCATCGTCGGCATTCGAAATTATGGAAGGCTATATGGACTATGTCTATTCCAACCAGTCAAACGCACTGCTCATTGCAGGCGGAATTATGTTTATGACAGGTCTGTCAGCCGCCTTCCGCCTTATTGTCGTGACACTCGAGGACATAAACGGCGTAAAGCGCATCAAAGGGCTGAGATTCTATTTATGGGGAATAACAAGCTCGACAATTTTCCTTTTCGGCACATATCTTTTCCTTATGATAGCCATGTTCAGCGGTATTATCATAGATTTTATCCACAAGTACATCAGAATCAACCTGCACATTTTTGAAACTCTGCCATACTGGCTGCTGTTTGCATATATGTTCATCGTGCTGACTATACTTTATAAAAAGTCCCATCCGAAAGGTTACCCTATCAAATGGGTGTGGAAAGGCGCTCTGGCAAGCTCAATCGGTGTAATATTCATAAGCCGTATTTTCTCAATGTTCATCGGTTTTTCCACAAGATATTCCCTTGTGTACGGCTCCCTTTCATCGGTAATTCTGCTTATGGTGTGGCTTTTTATGTGTAGTAACGTAATTTTATGCGGCAATGTGCTCAATCATGGCTTTGCTAAGCTAAGAGAAACAGGAGGCAAATAATTGTATCTCATAACCAATGCAAAAAAACTCGACTTCATGTGGAAAATGCTCAGGAGAGAGCTGGGCGGTCTGGGTGCCTATGAGCAGAAAGCGGGCAAAATATCCGAAACGATAGTCCGCTCTGCCCCTATGCTCAGCGTCACCCCTGAATCGCAGGGTCTTTCCTCTGAAGAAATCATAAACTTCTACCGCGAATTGTCCGATTTCAAAGGCTTCAAGCCACATTCCGCCGTCATAATGAAGAATGGCATGGTGGTCTCAAAAGCGGCATGGAAGCCTTATTCGACAGGAGTACGTCATGTTACCCATTCGATGGCTAAAAGCATAATCTCCCTTGCCATCGGCATAGCCGAAGGGGAAGGTCTGCTCACTCTCGACGAAAAAATCTGCGACATATTCCCAAAGCATTTTTCGCTTATTTCATCAAAAAGAATCCGTGATGTCCGCATCGTACACCTGCTCACAATGAGCACAGGTGCCCGCTTCTTTGAAGGTGATACCATCTTTGAAGAAGACTGGGTGAAGGGCTTCATCGAAGGGGACCTCAAGTGGAATCCGGGTGAAAAATTTGAATATAACAGCATAAATACATACCTGCTTTCGGCTCTGCTCACAAAGAAAACCGGTATGAGCGTCACAGAATATCTGGAAAGCCGTCTTTTCGAGCCTATGGGTATAAAGGATGTGCTGTGGGAGAAAAGCCCGATGGGCCGCGAAAAAGGCGGCTGGGGGCTTTATATGGGCACAGAAGAGATGGCAAAATTCGGTCAGCTCTGTCTCAATAAGGGTGCGTGGATAGTGAACGGCAAGGCTGTCCAGCTTGTGCCGGCAGGCTATATCGAAAAGGCGACCGTCTCCCGTGGCTTTGACACAGGCGACGAGTTCGGCTACGGCTATCAGTTCTGGACGATGGACAACGGTTATATGATGAACGGAATGTTCGGGCAGTATGTGATCGTCTATCCTGAGCAGAATATAGTCATCGCCCTCAACAGCGGCAGCGACAATATGTTCTCCGACCCTGAGATTATCAGGCTGACTGAAAAATATTTCGTCAATAACAAGGCGCGAAAACTGCTTCCGCTAAACAGACTTGCCCTCAATCGCCTGCGCAAGCTTGAAACAAGCATGGAATACGGCGTGAAAATCGGTTCAGACGGCTCTGCAAAAGCCGATAATTACGATGCAAAGGCGGCTCGTAAAAAATTTGAAGCTCTCGACGGCAAGGTCTATGAGATTGAAGCACCATCGGTTTCAATCCTGCCTGTAATCATGCAGTGTATGCAGGGCAACTTCACCGAAGGCATAAATAAGCTTGCCTTCCGCTATGAAAACAATGCTCTGCACGTGGATTTTGTGTGCGATAAAGAAACCTTTACCATAAAAGTGGGACAGAATGAGGCGATAAACTCCGTTCTTGAAATGCACGGTGAAAAATTCCTCATTGCAGTCAAGGGCCAGATGAAGCAGGACGAAGATGACCGTGATGTGCTGAAAATCATGATTTATTTCACAGAAATGACGAGCACAAGGCTCATCAAGGTGGTTTTCTGCGAGGACGATGAAATCATAATAAAAATGAGCGAAACCCCTGTTATAAGCCAGCTTTTCAGCGAATATATCACGCGAAATGACGATATGTTCCCGAAAAATATCATTGAAACCATGAACGACGAAAAGGAAATAGTGGAGCTTCTTTTAGACAGACTTTCCGAGCCTCGTCTCAGGGGAAAAATAGTTGAATAAATTTTAAAAAAACTATTGCATTATTCACCAAAATGGTGTATAATATAGACAAGATAAAAATTATAAAAAATAAAGGAGATTAAATTATGGCAGTTATCATCACTAAGGATAATTTTGAACAGGAAGTTCTCAAGAGCGATAAGCCTGTATTGGTTGACTTCTGGGCATCATGGTGCGGCCCATGTAAGATGCTTCTCCCAATCATCGAAGAAGTTTCCGCTGAACAGACAGCAGTTAAGGTCTGCAAGATCAATGTTGATGAACAGATGGAACTTGCAAGAAAGTTCCGCGTAATGAGCATCCCAACACTCATCATGTTTGAAAACGGCGAAATCAAGAAGAAGACAATGGGCTATATGCCAAAGGAAGAGCTTATCGAATTCATGAAGTAAATAAAAATAATAGCAAAACGCAGAGGGTTACCTCTGCGTTTTTCGCACATTGCTATATCTCCACAATCCTGCAGGGGAGGGCTCCGCGCCCTCCCGAATAAATATATAAATCTATGTAGGGGAGCCGCTTGCTGCTCCCGCAAAACCACGCAAAACCACGCAAAATCCCGTAGGGGAGGGTCTCTGCGCCCTCCCGAATGATTACGCACAACAATACAAATAAAGCTCAACTATCGGTTATCTAATTTCTCAGCCTCCCCTGTGCAAGGGGAGGTGGCACACGAAGTGTGACGGAGGGGTTGTATTTTACCAAAACAGATTTATCTCATCACAAAGGAGCCCACAATGACAGCATACGAAAAATATAAAAACAGCGGCATAACCCTTGAATGTGCCGGCTTTGACGAAAGGGGAGAAAATATCCCCTATTTCTGCACCCCTGCAGACGCTAATATTCTCGGCAGACCGGGTGTAGACGGCATTCACTTCTGCTTTGTGCCAGAATATGGCGAAACCGTTTTCTGCATCAGCCCTATGAACGGCGCAGAAGATGCCATTCATGTCGTATCCAATAATTTCACTGACTTTCTGTCTCTTCTT
>JAFSBG010000064.1 GCA_017441945.1 Clostridia bacterium | reverse complement strand
TTGGGTGAACATTGACGTCAACATTACCGTGAGGAAGATTGATATTGAGGAAACAGATAGGCATTCTTCCCGAAGTAAGTCTTCCCTGATATGCCCTTTCCAACGCGGCAAATAAAAGTTTTGACTTAACATATCTCCCGTTTACAAAGAAATTTTGCATATTTCTGTTGGAACGCGATATAGAAACTGGAGAAATAACACCTGATATGCTTATTCCCTGGTTTGTGCTCATCACACTGATAAGTCCATCAGAAAATTCCTTACCATATACCGCATAAATTGCCTTATTAAGATTTCCATCACCCACGGTCTGAAAAACTGTACGACCGTCTTTAATAAACTTAAACGCAATTTTAGGCTTGGAAACAGCAAGATGTTCAAGAATACCTGCAATATGCCCTGCTTCTGTTTTGTCATTCTTCAGGAATTTCATTCTGGCAGGTGTGTTATAAAACAAATCACGTACAATTATAGTTGTGCCCTGCGGACATCCATCTTCGACAAAATCTATCTGTTCTCCGCCTTCAAGAGTCATATGTGCGCCCATATCTGAGCCAATTTTCTTGGAAAAAATGTCAATTTTTGAAACAGATGCAATGGCAGCCAGTGCTTCACCTCTGAATCCGAGGGTCTGTATCTCAAAAAGATCATCTTCTTTTGAAATCTTACTGGTAGCATGACGCAAGAAAGCAACAGGTATATCTTCCTGATGAATACCTTTACCATCATCAGAAACACGAATAAAGCTTATTCCGCCGTTTCTGATTTCGACGTCAATTTTTGTCGCACCGGCATCGACAGAATTTTCAACCAGCTCTTTTACGACAGATGCCGGTCTTTCAACAACTTCACCTGCTGCAATAAGATTGGATATTTCCACAGGCAATCTGTTAATTTCAGACATGTTTTTCTCCTTTCTAAGCCTTTGCTTTACGCACAAGACCATTAAGAATATTAAGTGCCTCTATTGGAGTGAGAACCTCTGGAGTAATACACTGAAGTTCCTTTATAATTTCATTGTTTATTGATGATGTAAAGCTAAACTGCTGTACATCACTCTCGTCAGCTTTTTCAACATATTCACGAGGTTTCATGCTCTCAAGTTCCTCAAGAATAGCCTTTGCACGGGTTATGACTTTATCAGGTAAGCCTGCAAGCTTCGCAACTTCGACACCATAGCTCTCATCAGCTCCACCTGGAACAATTTTCTTGATGAAGATTATATCATCACCGCGTTTTTTGACGACGATATTATAGTTTTTTACGCCCTGAATAGTATTTTCAAGTGCAGTCAGTTCATGGTAATGTGTTGCAAACATTGTCTTAGCCCCGAGCAGATGTTTATCTGCGGCATATTCAAGAACAGCTCTTGCGATGGACATACCATCATAAGTTGATGTGCCTCTGCCAATTTCATCAAGGATAAGCAAACTACGTTTTGTGGCATTTTTAAGAATATCCGCCACTTCTGTCATTTCTACCATAAATGTAGATTTGCCGCCCGCAAGGTCATCACTGGCACCTACTCTTGTGAAAATTTTATCGCAAATGCCTATTCTTGCCATTTTTGCAGGCACAAAGCAACCGCACTGAGCCATAAGAACAATAAGCGCCACCTGCTTCATATATGTAGACTTACCCGCCATATTAGGACCTGTAATAATAGCCATTCGATTTTCACCGTTATCAAGATAAGCATCATTTGCAACAAAAATGGAATCTTTCAATAACGCTTCAACGACGGGATGTCTGCCATCCATAATATTTATAACATCATCATCAAACACTTCAGGCATCACATAGTTATGCTTTCTTGAAGCGACAGCAAAGCTAAGCAATACATCAGCTGTCGCAAGTGCTTCGGCAGTACGCTGGAATCTTTCAGCATTGTCAGCAACTATCTGTCTTATTCCGCTGAAAAGCTCATATTCAAGCGCGATACATCTGTCACTTGCAGACAAAATCTCACCCTCAAGAATCTTAAGCTCCTCTGTAATATATCTTTCACAATTTGCAAGTGTTTGCTTGCGAATATAATGTTCAGGAGCCTGAGAAGTCTGCCCTTTTGAAATCTCGATATAATAGCCAAAAACCTTGTTATAACCGACTTTCATCGTCTTGATGCCGGTAGCTTCTTTTTCTCTTCTTTCGATATCGGCAAGAGCCTGATTGCTGTTACTCATAAGCTCTTTAAGTTGGTCTACCCTTTCATCAAAGCCCGCTTTGATAAGCCCGCCTTCACGAACACTAAATGGTGGATTTTCCGCTATTGCGCTGTCTATAAGTTCAAAAATATCATCCAAAATATCTATTTCTGCACCTATTCTTTTAAGCATTGTAGACTGGAGCTGCATAAGATTATTCTTGACTGAAGGCAATTTACTGCAAACAGATGCAAGCGCTCTTAAATCACGACAATTAGCAGAACCAAAAGAAACTCTGGATATTATTCTTTCAATGTCGTATATGTCTTTTAAATCATCCGCCAGTCTGTCTGCTGAAACTATATCATCTGTAAGGTTCTCAACTGCATTAAGGCGACTTCTGATAGCAACGACATCGAGCAGTGGATTTACTAGCCACTTTTTGATAAGACGAGAACCCATTGCAGTTTTTGTATTATCGAGAACTGACAAGAGCGAATCCTTCTTGTCCCCGCTTCTGAGAGACGCAATAATTTCAAGATTTTTCTTCGCATTGGCATCAAGTGTCATATAGTTTGAGCTGGTATAGACATTGATTTTATTTATATACTCAAGACTGTTCTTCTGTGTGTCATGAAGGAATGTTATGAGTGCGCCGACAGCACTGAGAATATTATTTTCGCCTGCTGTATCAACATCATCAAAATGCTGCTTGAGAATATCTTCTGTATTTTTCAGTTCAAACCACTTGTTTTCAACGCTGGTTATTGCCATTCCATAGTTCTGTCTTAGTTCTTCCACAGGTAAAAATGAGCAATATACTTCGTCTGAAACAACGATTTCAGACGGAGAAAATCTTGAGATCTCATTCATTATATCGTTGATGAAACTTACGCCTCTGCACTCAGTTGCACTGACTTCACCCGTAGACATATCACAGAAACAGATTCCAGCAGTGTTTTTATTTACATAAAGAGAACAAATAAAATTATTCTTTCCATCTTCAAGCATGGAATCTTCAATAATCGTACCTTTGGAAATCTTTCTTACAATATCTCTCTTTACAAGACCTTTCGCCGTTGCAGGATCTTCAACCTGTTCGCAGATGGATACCTTATACCCCTTCTGCACAAGTCTGGAAATATAGCCTTCAGCACTATGATAAGGCACACCGCACATAGGTGCACGCTCCGTCTGGCCGCAATCTCTGCCCGTAAGCACAAGATCAAGCTCTTTTGATGCAACAATAGCATCATCAAGGAACATCTCATAAAAGTCACCCAGGCGGTAGAAGACGATAGAATCTTTATTTTTTTCTTTTATTTCAAAATACTGCCTCATCATAGGCGTATATTCTGCCATATTTTACCTCTTATTCTACAATTTCACCAAACAATGCGTGTGGAGAAGCTTTTGTAACCTTTACATTTATAAACTTGCCGATAAGATCTTTCGAACCGTTGACCTTAACGAGACGACCGCCTTCCATCTTTGTGGAAAGATCATACTTTTCATCCATGCTTTCACCGTCAACAAGCACTCTGAATATTTTACCAATTTCAGCCATATTTCTTTCAAGTCCGATTTCCTGCTGTCTCTTAAGAAGATATTCAAACATTTCCTGCTTCTCTGCTGCTGTAATAACATCAGGCATAAGTGCAGCCTTTGTTCCTACTCTGCGTGAATAAATAAATGTGAACAGCTGGTCAAACTTAACCTTCTCAAGAACATCCATTGTTTCAAGGAAGTCTTCCTTCACTTCACCCGGGAAGCCTACAATAATGTCACTGGAGAACGAAATGTCAGGCATATACTTCTTAGCCATTTCAATAAGGCCAAGATAATGTTCTTTTGTATATCTTCTGTTCATAGCTTCAAGAATTCTGTCCGAACCAGACTGGAATGGAAGATGAAGCTGCTTTGCGATATTGTCATGCTTTGCCATAACCTGGAAAAGCTTTTCAGTAGCATCCTTTGGATGGCTTGTCATAAAACGAATGATGTGTTCTTTGCCGCTTTGTTCACCGATAGTCGCAATTTCGTCGAGAAGGTCAGCAAAATCATAGGAATATCCCTTATCCGAACCATAAGAATTGACATTTTGACCAAGAAGTGTGATTTCCTTATAGTCTGCATCAAGTATTTCCTTGAATGATTTAATAATATCTTCTTTGTCACGGCTTCTTTCTCTGCCGCGTACATAAGGTACAATGCAATATGTGCAGAAATTGTTGCAGCCGTACATAATCGGAAGGTTTGCTCTTATATCTCGATCACGCTTGATATGAACGCCTTCAAAAATCATACCGATTTCATCGCCAGAAGTATCAAAAACTCTCTTGTGAGATTTGAGCTGCTTATAAAGCAATTCAGGGAACTTATATAGCGCATGAGTACCAAAAAGAAGATTTACATAAGGATAGCTCTTGAGTATCTTCTCCTTCATATGCTCCTGCTGAGCCATACAGCCACACACAGCGATAACAAGGTGGGCCTTTTCCTTTTTTGTCTGTTTGAGTTTGCCTATATTGCCAAGAACGCGCATTTCGGCATGTTCTCTGATTGCACAAGTATTGAAAATTGCGATATCTGCTTCATTTTCATCAGTTGTAATTTCAATGCCCATATCTGTCAGCATACCCATGATAAACTCAGAATCAGCAAAGTTCTGCTGGCAGCCATAAGTATCAATATATGCTTTTGGATTATGATCGAGCATAGTTGCATATAACATTTTTATCTTTTCAGAATAATCAAGCTGGATGCTTAATTCTTCCTGTGAAATTTTCGGAGCAATTCTATTCATATCTACCTCATTTTATATAGAATAACATACTTTCCCATAATAAAAATATTATATCACAATTATACGCTTTTTGCAAGTAAACTGTCATATAAAAGATAAAAACAGCACTTACAAAGTGCTGTTTTATATTTATCCCTTAGCTATCGGCATTTTAATTTTGAAAGTACTGCCTACACCAAGCTCACTTTCAACTTCGATACTGCCATTCATAAGCTCAATGTTATCCTTTACAATGGAAAGTCCTAATCCAGTGCCACCAATTGAACGTGAACGTGCTTTGTCGACACGATAAAATCTTTCGAAAATCTTGCTCTTTTCTTCTTCAGCCATACCGATGCCTGTATCAGAAATTGTTGTAACGCATAAATCATCCTGTTTTTCAATAGTGACAAGAACAGAGCCTTCTTCTCGGTTATACTTTACGGCATTTTCCATTATATTAAATATTACCTGATAGAGCATATCTCCATTTCCAATAACTCTGCAGTCATCAATTGTACGAACTTTAAGCTCAACCCCCTGATGACCTGCCTTACCAGCAAGAAGTTCACGACATCGTTCGGCAATTTTCGAAACATTGCAAACTTCTTTGGTGACTATTGGTCGACTGTCATTCTTGGTGATATACAGAAGATTCTCTGTAATTCTTATCAATCTGTCAATTTCAGCATTGATATCACGCAGAAAGTCGAGTGTATCTTCTTTGGACATATGCTGTGTCTGTACAATACTGTCTGAAAGAAGCTTTATGGATGCAAGCGGTGTTTTAAGCTCATGGCTGGCATTCGAAACAAATTCCTGCCTGATCTTTTCAACAGACTGAAGTTTTTCCGAAAGCATATTGAACTCTTTTGCAATAAGCGAAAGCTCATCTCCTCCATCTGCTT
>JAFSBG010000063.1 GCA_017441945.1 Clostridia bacterium | reverse complement strand
GCGGGTATTTTTCCTTTATACCTGTGCAAAGGTTAGTCATCGATTTACGGAAAAGATAAAAGCTGCTGCTCTCGAAAAGGACGCCATTGTATCCGGCGAATATGGGTGCAAAGGCTTTAACACATATGGTCCTTGGAAATTTATTGGTGGAATGAATAAAAACCATCCATCCGAGGATGAAATCAGCAGTGCCATAAGCTTCTTCTCATCATTGCTATGATTATTCGATGAGGCTATTATTTGCTTTACTTTTTACAGCGGTTGTGATATAATTTGTTTTACTGCTTAAAAACGGAGGAAAATTATGAAATCTGTAAGTATTTCCTTTGAATATGAGGAAAACGAATACATAAATGCCGACCGCAGATATCTTTCTGTCAGCGGTCAGGTCAGCAAAGTCAGAATTATAACCCTTGCTGCTCTCGCGGCTTTCTGCCTTTTATGCGCCTATACCATAGAGCAGATTGCCATTGTTTCTTTCATCTGCTTTGTCATTATCGTGCTCAGTCTTATGAAGATGACCTATCGTTATTTCATCAAGCCAAAAAGCAATTTCAACAGCAAGCAGAAGAATGCAAAGTCTTACAGTTTTACTTTTACAAAGGACAAAATCTCCCTTACAACTCAGCGCGCATCGGCTGATTTCCAGTGGAAGATGTTCAAAAAGCTTTATGAAACGAGCGACATGATTTATCTTGCTCACGCAAACAAGAGCTTTACCATTATTCCAAAACGCGCATTTGAGAATGAAGAACAGCTTGCCGCTTTCAGAAAAATCGTCGGTCAGGGCAACAGCACTATGGAATATGTGAAAATTGACTAAATTATCAAAAGCCTGTGGAAAATCCGCAGGCTTTTGTTATGCGTATTATCAGCTTTATTTATATTTTTTTGTCTATTTATCGTATTTTTCAATAAAGTTTGTCGACCAAAAATCTCCTGTGATATAATACCCATGTACGGGATACCGAGTATCCCTGTAAGTAATGCAAATTTTTATTATGAGGTATATACATGGAACTTATCAAAACACTCCCTGCTGTATTCGAAGAATTCAGCGAACAGCGTAAGAAGTCCTTTATCACAGCCCTTGAACTCAAGGAAAAGGGCATCCCATTTGTAGGCGGCTTCTGCACATATCTCCCTAAGGAAATTCCAATGGCTATGGGTGCATGTATGGTTGGTCTCTGCTCCAAGACAGGCGAAACAATTCCTGATGCAGAAAAGCACCTCCCACGTAACCTTTGCCCACTCATCAAGTCTAGCTACGGCTTTGCTCTCACAGACAAGTGCCCATTCTTCTACTTCTCCGACCTTATCGTTGGTGAAACAACTTGCGACGGCAAGAAGAAGATGTACGAAATGCTTGCTGAATTCAAGCCTGTTCACGTTATGGAGCTTCCTAACCGCCAGAGCGAAATGGGCGTTCAGCTCTACAAGGAAGAAATCAAGAAGTTCAAGGCTGTCCTCGAAGAAAAGTTCGGCGTAACAATTACAGAAGACGATATCCGCAAGGCTATCCACACAAATAACGAACAGCGTGAAGCTCTCAAGGCTTTCTATGGTCTCCAGAAGATGGACCCACCACCAATGGGCGGTCTCGATATGCACAAGGTTCTCGACGGCGTACAGTTCCGTTTCGATATTCCTAAGGCAACAGAAGACATCAAGGCTCTCACACAGAAGGTTCTTGACGAATACGATCCTAAGAAGTACGAAGGCAGAAAGAGAATCCTCATCACAGGTTCCCCAATCGGCTGCTCCACAGAAAAGATCGTCAATGCTATCGAAAACAACGGCGGCGTAGTTGTCTGCTACGAAAACTGCGGCGGCGCACGTTCTGTTGACGAACTTGTTGACGAAACAAATCCAGACGTATACGAAGCACTTGCAAAGCGCTATATCAACATCCCATGCTCCTGTATGTCTCCTAACCCAGGTCGTCCTGTTCTCATGGAACGTCTCCTTGAAGAATACAAGATCGACGGCGTTATCGAAGTTGTTCTCCAGGCTTGCCATACATTCAACGTTGAATCCTACACAATCAAGAAGTGCGTAACAGAAAAGAACATCCCTTATATGTTCATCGAAACTGACTACTCCTCCACAGACGCAGGTCAGGTCAACACACGTGTTGGCGCATTCATGGAAATGTTGTAATATGCTGACATTAGGTATTGACTGCGGCTCTACAACCACCAAAGGTGCTCTTTTTGACGGCGAAAAGATAGTAAAAACTGTCATCACAGCGACAGCCGCCCGTCCTAAAGAGAAGATGCAGTGGGTGTACGACCAGCTTATGAATGACGATGTGAAGTTTGTCGTTTCCACAGGCTACGGCAGAGACCTTCTCCCTCAGGCTGACAAAAAGATCACCGAAATCACTTGCCACGGCAAGGGCGCAGCCTTCCTCAGCCCGGGTATTGACTCTGTTGTTGACATTGGCGGTCAGGACTGTAAAGCTATTTTGCTTGACAGATATAACAATATCGCTGACTTTATGATGAACGACAAATGCGCAGCCGGCACAGGCCGCTTCATCGAAATGATGAGCCGTATTCTCGACTGTCCTATCGATGATATCGATGAATTTACAGAGGGCAAGAGCCCTGTTGAAATTTCAAGTATGTGTACAGTTTTTGCTGAAAGCGAAATCATCAGCCTTCTTGCAGAGGGTATCGACAGAGGCGACATTGCTCTCGGCGTTATCCGCTCTATCTGCAGACGCACATCTTTCTTCGCTCAGAAGATAAGATCTGAACAGGCTGTTTTCTTCTCCGGTGGTCTTGCTCGTTTTGAGGTTTTCAGAAAAACTCTTGAAGAGTTTATCGGTCTCCCTGTCCGCACACATCCGCAGAGCCAGTTTGCAGGCGCTATCGGCGCGGCTGTAATCGGCTATGATATGGCAAACAGAAAGAAATAAATATAATTTTAAAGCCGCTCACAAATGGGCGGCTTTATTTTTCGCAAATTCTGTTGACAGTTGTAAACAGTTGTGTTATAATTTGTTTACAGATGTAAACAAAGAAGGGAGGATTTCCATGTCAGATAAAAATATCACTCTTACCAACGCCGAATGGAGCGTTATGGAATGTCTCTGGGAAAGCGCGCCGAAAACAGGGCGTGAGATAACCGACTATCTTAAGGCTCGCGAGGGCTGGAACCGTTCGACAACGCTTACGCTTCTTTCCCGTCTTGAGGCGAAAGGGGCTGTTGTTTCCGACAGCGAGGGTAGAAAAAAGACTTTTTCTCCTCTTTTACGCCGTGAAGATGCGGCACTCCACGAAACCGAGGACTTTCTCAGCCGTGTTTACAAGGGCAGTCTCAGCCTTATGGTCAGCTCGCTGACTAAGAAGAAGGCTCTGCCGAAAGAGGAAATCGACCAGCTTTACGCCATGCTGAAAAAGCTGGAGGAGGTGGAAAATGATGACTAACTGGATAATTTCATCCTCTGTTCTCATTGTTCTCGTCATGCTTGTCCGCCTTGTTTTCAAGGAGAAAATGAGCCAGAAGCTTAGATACGGCTTATGGCTTTTGGTGCTCATTCGCCTGCTTGTGCCGTTTTCACTGGGCGAAAGTGAGATAAGTATTGATAATTTCACCGAAAGCGCTGTGATGAGTGACGGCGGTAACCTTATTACAGAAATTGGAAAAATTGACCTGCCCAAGATGAGCTATAATGACGCTTATGAGCAGGTGGCAAGCGAATATGCTGGCAATGGCATTGATATTTCCCAGCTGCCGATTGCTCAATATGAAAATGTCAGCTATGAGATTGACAATGTGCGCCGCAGCGATGTTTCGATAGCCGAGATGGTCAAATATATCTGGCTTGGCGGTATTGCTGTTGTGGGCGGATGTTTTGTCGCCTCAAATATGATTTTTGCTTCAAAACTTCGCAAAAACCGTCGTCCTATAGTATGGCAGAATAACAGACTTCCGATTTTTGTCACCGATAAGGTGGATACACCTTGCCTTTTCGGCATTTTCCGTCCGACAATTTATGTCACCGACGAAACTATGGCCGACTACACCACACTCCATCATGTTGTCGAGCATGAATTGACACATTTCCGCCATTGCGACCACATATGGTCGATACTCCGATGCGCCTGTCTTGCAATTCATTGGTATAATCCGCTGGTGTGGGCGACGGCTGTGATGTCCAGAAATGATGCCGAGCTGGCTTGCGACGAGGCAACTATAAAGCGTATCGGCGAGAGTGAGCGTGCTGAATACGGCCGCACTCTTATTATGATGACCTGCGAAAAGCGCCCTGCCCTTTTCAATACTGCCACCACTATGACGGGGAGCGGCAGGACTATCCGCGAGCGCATTTCGCTCATCGTGAAGAAGCCGAAAATGGCGGCTTACACCCTTGTTATTGTGGCTGTCATCGGCATAATTGCCGCTCTGGTGACCTTCACAGGAGCGAAAAACGACGGGCAGAACTTTTATGAATGGACTTCCTCGCTGACAACTGACGATATTGAGCTTGTGACAGTTTCAAAGTTTTTTGGACTTGAACAGCGCAGATACACCATTCCAAAGGAAGATTATCAGGGTTTGGTGAATATTTTTAATGGTATCAAGGCGAAAGACCTTTCCAATGACAAGCCGCAGAGCGAAAACAAGGACGGCTACATGATGGCGCTTTATCGTGATGAAAAGCTATGGCTTTTCAAGGCTCTTGCCGACGGAAGTGTGGGGCTGATGTTTGAAGATGCCGAAACAGGGGCAATTTACGACTGCGAAGGCTCGCTGCTTGTGATAGAAAGCGAAACTTTGTGGCAGTTTATCAAAAACACTGTGGATGAAAAGGCTGAACTTTCATCTGACCTTACCATATACGAAAGACTTTCCTACATAACTGCTGATGATTTAAAGCAGATTTCCAGTAACAGACTATGGCCTGAAAAGGATGAGCTTGCTAAGAATTTAAGGCTTGCATCTCAGAATGTTGTCGAGCCTCCCGAAAATATGGTGGGATTCTGGGATTTGAATGTTTATCTGTCCGGCGGTCCTGAATCTTACGATACCGATGACGAAAGACTGATTCTCCATGCAGGCGTTCCGGAAAATTATGTTCACATTATGTATTATCCCGAGAAAGCTGCTTATGAAGATGCCGAAATATTTGTCCTCGAACACGAAGGATTGTATGAGTGCATAAGAAAGTGTTATGCATGGGAAGGTGAAATTGACGAAAGTTCTCTCGACAAGTATTATGATGTACTGAAAGACCGAGCAGAAAAATCCATTGTAGAAAGCAATAAATCGTCAGATGCTTCTCCGATAACAGGCTTTGACATTGTCGAGTTTGTATTGATGGATTCTTTCAAGGGTGATGTAGATGCATACTATGAAGTCTACAAATGGGATATTGCCTTTTATGGTGACGACCCTTCCAACCTTAATATGATGAAAGGTTTTATGGTAGACAATAATTTCCGTGTCAGAAACCACGAGAAAAACACATATTTTGTTGTAAAAACCGAGGGGGACACGGAAGAATATCGTTTTATGGAAAGCAGACTTTACAACAATGAAGCGGAAGTAGATGAAAAAATCATAGCAGAATTTGACGAAAATGTGCGTTACCAGATGGTACACCTTGCTTATGATGAGGCAATCAATTTCAGCGATAAAATTTCGCCAGAAAATGTTGAAGTTGTAAACAACGGCGACGGCACTTACACGCTTACATTCCCTGTCGATGAAAAATCCGCTGTTAAAGTTATTCTGAGAAGTAATGGTCCTTATGCATGGAATGTTCATACAGCTGAAATCGTAACTTTCAGCACGTCCAACGATCCGATCTCCCTTGCTTATGAAGATGCTCTTGCGCGTATGGCAAATCTTACAGCGGGCGATATCAAGTACATTTCCTCCAATTTTGACCCTCCTGCAGAGGATAAAATGGCATCTGCTATGGCGAATGCCGTTAAAAACTCCATAGGAAGTGAGCCTGACAACGGCGTTTATTTCTGGTCGGCTGATGTTTATCTTTCCGGCGGTCCAAGCGGTTACAGCTCCAACGACGAGCATTTCAACTTATACGCCGGTCCGACAGAAAATATAGTTGCTGCATGGTATAAGCCTGAGGGTGATGGCAATGCTGTCCGTCTTTGCTTTGAGGATGCCGATTTATACTGGCTTATCCGCGATATTTACCAGACTTATGTGCATCTGGACAGAAATGCTCTTGAGCCATATCGTGATATTATCGAGGCGAGGGCGCAGAAAACTATTGACGAGAGCAAAAATGCTGTCGGTGTCCAGCCTTACACAGGCTTTGAGATAGTGCGTTTCGACCATATTGATGAGTTTGAACGCTCGGGCAAAAGCTATAATGTTTATGCCTGGGATGTGGCCTTTACTTCCGATGACCCCGTAAGGGCAGGGTTTGCTGGCGGTATGTGGGTTGACAACAAGCTGAGAATCCGCAGTGTGGACGAAGAAGTATATTTTATCGTCCGTGATGACGGCGAGTACAGATTTATGTTCTGGGATTTATACACAGATGTGGAAAGAGCCCCGATTGATATTGAAAAAGCATTTGAATAGTGAAAAAGCCACTCCGATTGGAGTGGCTTTTTTAACGCGGACGAGCAATGCTCGCCCCTACAATATATGTAACTGGCGAAAGATTCTTCACTGCGTTCAGAATGACATGCGATTTAAGGCTTCAGCTTCATTGTGTATAATTCGCTCCAGGCGGGCATGAAGCCTGCTTTGATGGCGACACTTTTGGAAATCATATGGCTTTGCACTGTGCCGTAAAATGGCACTTTATTTTTTGCCAGAATTGCCTCTTTCAGCTCCCGGGTGAGATTACTGCCGATACCTCTGCCCTTATAAGGCGGAAAAACATCGATGCCAATCTGCCACAAATCTTCGCCGTCACAGCTTGCGCCAGCCATACCCATGAGATTTTCGCCGTCATAAGCGCCGACGGCTATCATATCGGGGTGGGTTTTGTCAAAAGCGAAGGATTCGGTGATGCGGTCGTCAGTTTCAAACTGGAATATGCTCTGCTCATCAAACCAGCGGAGGACGTAATTCATCGGCTTTGTGTCGGCGTTGCCTGTCGGAAGATAATACTCGTGAATGTCGGCTATCGTGTGGCCGTGCTTGTTGAGCTCCCTTTCGAGCTCTTTCAGCTTGTCATACTGGAAAAGCCATGCGGAAGTCTTGCCGCGAAGCCAGTTTTCAAAGAATGGAATCATATTTTCATCGCAGGACACGATGATTTTGCCCATAAAGCAGAGGATTTTGACAAAACAGCCGTCACTTTTATAGATTCGGCGGCCTTCGAATGGGATATTTTTATTTATTATTGTATCTTTGGCGGCAAAGTCGGCTTCGGTGCAGGAAAAATCGCAGAGAAGCTGGACTTTGGCGGTGTTAATTATTTCGTTATGAGTCATAATGCGGCTCCTTTTGTGAAATTTAGTTTTTGACACCTCATCCACCGCCATTCGGCGGCGACGCGAAGCTAGTGCCGTTTACGGCGCCCCTTTCCCCGCAAGTGGGAGGCTTTTAAAAGAAGTGCCTGCGGCGCATCTGATAAACTCATTATACCACATTATGCTCTGTCTAGCTACCGGATTTTCTTCATTGTGGCAATAAGGACGGTCATATCGTCGTTTATGCGGTCTTTTGTGTGGCTCGCTTTGTCGATAAGACCTGTGGCGAGGGCGTTTGGGTCGTCCTCCGACTTGATAAGGCTTTCAATCTCGCTTATGTCCCCTTCCTCAAGGACGCCGTCGGTGCCCATCACAACTATATTGCCTTCGCTCAGGCGGAAATACGACGGCTTGTTTACGCTTTCGGTGCTCTCCTCAAGCCCCGGCGGAAAGGCGCTCGATGTAAACTTCTGCACCTTGCCGTGCCTTTTAATATATGTAGGGGAAGCACCGTATTTGAGCAGCTTGCTCTCGCCTGAGAACATATTTATCTCCAGAAGGTCGAGGGTGGCAAAGCCTGTCTTGTCCACATTCATCGAAAGGACGGGCAGGATAGCCTGCACACTCTCCTCCATCGAGCAGCCCGCCTTGACAAATCGGGCGATAAGTGAAAGGGCGCTATTTGCCGCTAAATTAGCTTCCTCCCCCGAGCCCATGCCGTCAGATAGCATAATAACGGCGCGGCCGTCGTCTGTAACAAAATACATATAGCAGTCACCACAAATCTCCTCTCCTTTCTTTTCGCGGATTCCCACATTGACAGACACGGAAAACTTCTCCTTTTCACGCATACGCCACAGGGTGTTTTTGTTCATATTTATTTTTTCAGCCTTGTAAAACTCCCTGCCGAGGCATAGGGCAATGCTGTCAGAAATCTGGTGCAGGTCGGCTTCGGTGGTTTTATCAAGACCTGCAATTTCAACGCACATTCTGCCATTTGAGACATAGACGGTGGCGCGAGCCCTTTTGTCATAGCATACAAGCACGCTGTTGACTCGCTTTTCATAGTCAGGGTAATATTCGGTGCCTGCGGCACTTTCACTCAGGCTGACTATCGCCCTCTGCATTCCTGCGTACTGGCGGGCAACCAGCTTTCGCCTGCCGTTTTCTTCATTTTCCCTTGTTTTGCGCCGAATATAAAGGCTATACTCCTGATTTATCGCGCCGATAAGCTTGTTTATGTTAAGGCATCGGGCGGCAAAATGATATGGCATATCGGTATTGGTTATGAATCCCTTTTTACGAAGGATGGCGGTGATGTCATTCATGACGCCGTATGTGGTCATATAATCCTTGTCCCAGCAGTTTCCTGCGATGGGGCATTTTCGGCAGGCTGTGTCGGCAGCTTTATCAAAAACGGCAGAGATGTCCTCGCCCGTTTTGCCATTTCCCATGGTCCCCACCCGCTCAATGGTTTCATAAACATGGTCGATAGCGCTTGAAAACGCCGACAGCCTGTCCTTTATATTATCGCTCTTTGTCATCTTCTGAGGTTTCGGGCTGGCGCTCGCGGCACAAAACAGGCTTGCTGTTCTTTCGAGCACACTATGGGGAAGAGTGACAAAAACGAGCGTTGTTGTCATACTTTCAAGCAGAGCCGAAAGTCCTGTCGTCATATCACCGCAGAGAAAGGCGGCAACCGCTGAAAATATTGTGTAAATCAGGGCTATCTGATATTTTCCGCTGACTTTCATAAGGCTCATAAGGACAGCGGAAATGCCGTAGATACCGCTGTAAAATATGTCTCCACGGCTGATATCGAGCACCATACCGAAAGAAATAGCAGTCATAACACTGTTCTGCGCGCCGCCTGCATACATATATATAAATATGGCAAAAATAATCAGGCATCGTGCGATCGAGATGTATGTAAACAGGTGCATTCCGCTGAAAAACATTATAAATGTAATGTAAAATGCTGTTCTTGCCACGGTTTTCCTGGTGTTATCCTCGCTTTCAAGCCCCATAAAGCAGTATGTGAGCAAAGCTGTCAGCACCATTTCGGCAGAGGCAATTCCCCAGTTTGCAAGGCTTTCGGTCAGCCTTATCAGCCCCGATGTGAAGCCGACTGCTATAGCAGAGGCAAGTGGCAGTATGCTTTTGTGGCGGCTTTCTTTAGCAGTCATCACTCCGAGTGACACCATCACAAGCACAGCGCCCATATAGCACAGCCCGTCACCTGATAGGAAAAATGTATAGCCGAGGGCGGCGCCGAAGGCTATCACTATATTGAGATTTGTAAATGTGAAGGCTGAACAGAGGGCAATTCCGAAGGGGTACATACTGCCGAAGCTTGCGCCCGATGACAGAAATCCTGCCAGCAGCCACAGGGCGTAATTCATTCCTTCCTTTTCTTTAAGAGCCTTTTTACCCCTTAAAACAAGGTTTTCACCCATTTTTTTCACATTTAAAATACTTCCCGAAACTTTTTCTTTCATCATTATCACTCCAATCTTTACACGATTATACAACACTTACCACAAAAATCTCATCGGGAAATGACGAAGAAATACTCGCAAAACAATTTACATAAATGCGTTTACAAATTATTTGCAAATTACCTATTGACTTTGGGAAAAAATGTGCTATAATACAATTAGCACTTGGGAAGTGAGAGTGCTAAAAGCGAGGTGACACAATGGAATTACCTGAAAGAAAAAAGAATGTTCTCAAGGCGATCGTGGAAAACTACATACTGACAGCCGAGCCGCAGGGCTCAAAGTCAATCGCCAGCGAGCTGGGCAGCGTTTCGCCTGCCACCATCAGGCATGACATGAGTGACCTTGAGGAAATGGGATTTTTAGAGAAGCCCCATGTTTCGGCAGGGCGTGTTCCTTCCTCTCTCGCCTACAGATTTTATGTAGACGAGCTGATGGACAGATACAACGACACGGCTCACGAAATCGAGCAGCTTCAGACCTTGCTTGAAAGCAAGATGGCTGACCTTGACAACATAGCTCAGTCGGCATCCCAGATACTTTCCGAAATTACAAATTACGCCGGCATTTCATTTAAAAGACGCATTGGCGCGCCGGTTTTCAAAAAAATACAGCTTATGCCGCTGGACAACGGACGCTCTTATGCTCTCATCGCTGTCACAACAAGCTCGGAGGTCAGAAGCAAGGTTATAAACCTTGAAAGACCGATTTCCGACAGTGAGATCGATGTTTTCATAAACTCGGTCAACAAGATGCTGAAAGAGAGAGCATCAAAAGAAGTCTTCGATGCTGTCAGACAGATAATGTCCCCGCTCGATGCCGTTTATCCGCTGGCTGTAAAGGTTTTTGACTTTATAAGCGCGGCTCCCGACAACAGGCATGAAAACGTATATATCGAAGGCACCACAAAGCTTCTGACTCAGCCTGAGTTCCAGAAAAACGACAGAGCGTTAAAGCTTTTCGAGTTTCTCTCAAAGAGCGAGAACATCTCCTCTGTTGCAACTCCGTCAGAGGGCAAGCTGGTCAACATAAAAATCAGTCCGCAGACTCAGGTCGGTGAGCTTTCGGACACAGCATTTGTATTTACAACTTATGACATGGGCGAGGACGTGCAGGGCGTTTTAGGCGTTGTAGGTCCATCGAGAATGGACTACGCCGAAGTTGCCGCCAAGCTTGAGGCTTTCGCAAAGACTCTCGGAAAGTTCTACCCTGTTATAAATGAACATAACGATAACTAATCTCTGGAGGAATAATGGAAGAAGTAAAGAAAGAGACTGTCACTGAGACAGAAACTGAAAATACACAGACTGCACAGGCTGAAAACGAGTTCGTCTCGGACGGCGCTGTTGACAATCCTGTAAACAAGCTGGAAGTTGCGCTCAGGGAAAGCGAGGACAGATACGCAAGAATCCTTGCTGAATATGACAACTTCAGAAAGCGTTCCAAGAAGGAGCAGGAAGCTGTTTACGGCAATGCTTTTGCACAGGGTGTGGCTGCATTCCTCCCTGTTATTGATAATCTTGGCAGAGCAGTTGAAACTGAATGTACTGACGAACAGTACAAGAACGGCATTTTGCTCATCGACAAGCAGCTCAAGGAAATTTACGGCAAGCTCGGCATCGTGGAATTCGGCGAAAAGGGCGAGACATTTGACCCTGAAATCCACAACGCAGTAATGCACGTTGACGACGATGAACTCCCTGAAAACTCCGTTGCAGAGGTTTTCCAGAAGGGCTACAAGATCGGCGACAGAATCATCAGAATCGCAATGGTCAAAGTTGCGAATTAAGATTGATAAAAAGATTTCGCTAAATAAGGTTTTGAACAACCCCTCCACCATCGTTCCGATGGTCCCCCTCCCCTTGCACAGGGGAGGCAGGAAAGTTTTCCGGAGGCTAATAATAAAAAATACATCTATATAAAGGAGACAAAATAAAATGGCTAAAATTATTGGTATTGACCTTGGTACTACAAACTCTTGCGTCGCAGTTATGGAAGGCGGCGAACCTGTTGTTATCGCTAACGCAGAAGGCGGCAGAACAACTCCATCCGTTGTTGCTTTCTCCAAGACAGGTGAAAGAATGGTCGGTCAGGTTGCAAAAAGACAGGCTGTTACAAACCCAACTAAGACAATCAGCTCCATCAAGAGAGAAATGGGCTCTTCCTACACAGTAGATATCGACGGCAAGAAGTATTCTCCACAGGAAATCTCCGCTATGGTTCTTTCCAAGCTCAAGAAGGACGCTGAAAGCTTCCTCGGCCAGCCTGTAACTCAGGCTGTTATCACAGTTCCTGCATACTTCACAGATTCTCAGCGTCAGGCTACTAAGGACGCTGGTAAGATTGCCGGTCTCGAAGTTCTCCGCATCATCAACGAACCAACAGCTGCTGCTCTTGCTTACGGCATGGATAAGGAACACGAACAGAAGATCATGGTTTACGACCTTGGCGGCGGTACATTCGACGTTTCTATCCTCTCCATCGGCGACGGCACAATCGAAGTTCTTGCAACAGCAGGTAACAACCGTCTCGGCGGCGACGACTTTGACGAAAGAATCATCCAGTGGATGCTCAAGGAATTCAAGGCTGCTGAAGGCATCGACCTCTCTAATGACAAAATGGCTATGCAGCGTCTCAAGGAAGCTGCTGAAAAGGCAAAGATCGAGCTTTCCGGCATGATGAGCACAAGCATCAACCAGCCATACATCACAGCTGATGCAACTGGCCCTAAGCATCTCGACCTCACACTTTCCCGCGCTAAGTTCAACGAGCTCACAAGCGACCTCGTTTCCGCTACAATGGGCCCTGTAAAGCAGGCTCTCGCAGACTCCGGTCTTTCCGCAAACGAAATCTCCCGCGTTCTCCTCGTTGGTGGTTCTTCCAGAATCCCAGCTGTTCAGGAAGCTGTTAAGAACATCACAGGCAAGGAACCATTCAAGGGCATCAACCCAGACGAATGTGTAGCTCTCGGCGCTGCAATTCAGGCTGGCGTTCTCGCTGGTGACGTTAAGGACCTTCTCCTTCTCGACGTTGCTCCTCTCTCCCTCGGTATCGAAACACTCGGCGGCGTTTGCACAAAGATCATCGAAAGAAATACAACAATCCCAACAACAAAGAAGCAGGTATTCTCCACAGCTGCTGACAATCAGCCATCTGTTGAAATCCATGTTCTTCAGGGTGAACGTGACATGGCTGCAGGCAACAAGACTCTCGGCCGCTTCCACCTCGACGGTATCCCAGCTGCTCCACGCGGTGTTCCACAGATCGAAGTTACATTCGACATCGACTCCAACGGTATCGTAAATGTTTCCGCTAAGGATCTCGGCACAGGCAAGGAACAGAAGATTACAATCACAGCTTCCGGCTCTCTCTCTCAGGAAGACATCGACAAGGCTATTGCTGATGCTGAAAAGTACGCAGAAGAAGACAAGAAGCAGAAGGAAGCTATCGATGCAAGAAACAACGCTGAAGCTCTTGTTTACCAGACAGAAAAGAGCTTGAGCGAACTTGGCGACAAGGTAACAGATGCTGAAAAGGCTCCTGTAAACGAACAGCTCAATGTTCTCAAGGAAGCTCTCAAGGGCGACAACATCGACGCTATCAAGGCTGCTGCAGAAGAACTCACAAAGCGTTTCTACGCTATTGCTGAAAAGCTCTACAAGGATGCAGCTCCACAGGGCGCTGAAAATGTTCAGGGCGATGCCGGTCAGGGCGCAAACTTTGACAATGTTCAGGACGCAGACTTCAAGGTAGTTGACGAAAACGATCCACAGTAATTAACTGAATATGGGGCGGGGATATTTGCCTCGCCCCATACATAAATTTTGTGATTTCAAAACTTTTACACAATTATGCAGGACGTCATAAGGGTTTTGAAATAACCATATTATAACAGAGGTAAACATGGCAGAGAAAAGAGATTTTTATGAAGTCCTCGGTGTGGAGAAAAATGCCACAGATGAGGAAATAAAAAAAGCATACCGAAAGCTCGCCAAGAAATATCATCCTGACTTAAATCCGGGTGACAAGGAAGCCGAAGAAAAGATGAAGGAAGTCAACGGCGCTTATGAAATCCTTTCCGATAAGGAAAAGCGCGCTAAATACGACCAGTTCGGCTTTGCAGGTGTCGATCCAAGCTATAATGCAGGCGGAGGCTACGGCGGCGGTTTCGGCGGCTTTGAGGATTTCGGTGACCTTGGTGATATTTTCGGCAGCTTCTTCGGCGGTGGTTTTGGCGGCGGCAGCCGTTCTTCCTCCCGCAGAAATGCTCCACGTCAGGGCGACGATATTTCTGTACGCCTTCAGCTTACATTTGAAGAAGCAGCTTTCGGCTGTGTAAAGGATGTAACTGTAATGCGCGTTGAAAAGTGCGCTACATGTAACGGCGAAGGCGCTAAACCGGGCACACACGCAGAAACCTGCCCTACTTGCGGCGGTTCAGGTCAGGTGCGTACAACTCAGCGTACACCTTTCGGCGTTTTCCAGAGCTCTCAGGTTTGTTCGACCTGCGGCGGTAAGGGCAAGATTATCAAGACTCCTTGCGAAACCTGCGACGGCAAGGGCTATGTGAGAAAGAAGTTCACAGCTTCCGTAAAGGTGCCTGCAGGTATCAACGAAGGCCAGACAATCTCTCTCGGCGGACAGGGCTCGGCAGGTATGAACGGCGGTCCTAACGGTGACATTTTCGTTACTATCGAAATCATTCCGCACGAAATCTTCACACGTAAGGGCAATGATGTTCTGGTTGAAATGCCTGTCACATTCGTTCAGGCAACTCTCGGCGCAACTCTTATTGTTCCGACTATCGACGGCAAGGTTGAATATAATCTTCCTGAAGGCACACAGCCAGGCGCAGTATTCCGCCTCAAGAATCGCGGTATCCAGAATCTTCAGGGACGCGGCCGCGGCGACCAGTATATCAAGGTCAACGTTGAGATTCCTAAGAATCTCACTAAGGCTCAGAAGGAAATCCTCCGCAAGTTTGAGGATTCTGTTGAGGAAAGCCACTATTCGGGCAAGAAGTCTTTTGGTGAAAAAATCAAGGATTTCTTTAATAAGTAATAACTTGTCATCCTGAGGTGTATTTTCCATTCAGGCTTTTGACACCTCATCCACCACCTTCGGTGGTCCCCCTTCCCCTCAAGGGGAAGGCTTATACAAACAGAAAACAAAAGAGGACGGAATGGCTTTCCGTCCTCGTGTACTTTAAAGGTAATTATGGAAAAAATTGTATTAGGTCTTTCCGGCGGTGTAGACTCCGCCCTTTCGGCTTATCTTCTCAAGGCTCAGGGCTATGATGTCATGGGCGTATACCTTGAAAACGGCTCTGACGCGGCTGACGATGCAAAAAAGATCGCCCATGACATGGGCATCGGCTTTATGCAGGTCGATATTATGGACGAGCTTCGGGAAAAGGTTATAAATCCTTTCATCGAGGGTTATCTCCACGCAAAGACTCCAATCCCTTGCATTGCCTGCAATCCTGCCGTCAAATTCAAGGTTTTATTTGATGTTGCCGATAAAATCGGCGCAAAATATGTGGCGACAGGTCATTATGCCCGCATTACTGAGGGCGAAAACGGCGAAAAACTGCTGACAAAGGCTGAGTCGAAAAACGACCAGTCTTATATGCTTTACAGACTTCCTAAGGAATATATCGAGCGCCTTATTCTGCCTCTGGGCGGCTATGAAAACAAGGATGCCGTCCGCGCTGATGCTGAAAAGTATGGCATTCACATTGCAAAGAAGGCTGACAGCATGGAAATCTGCTTCATTTCTGACGATGACCACGCGAAATTCATCGAGGACAACGGTTTCACTCCGCCTGCAGGCGATTTTGTCGACGAAAACGGCAAGGTGCTGGGCAAGCATCTGGGCATTCACCGCTATACTGTCGGTCAGCGCAGAGGTCTGGGCATTGCGGCGGCGGCAAGGCTGTTTGTAACCAAGATTGATGCGGAGAAAAATCAGGTGATACTCTCCTATGACGACCTGCACAAGCACGAAATCGAGGTTTCAGCACCTCATATTATTTATAATAAGTATCTTGAAATGGACGAATTTGACTGCAAGTGCAAGATTCGTCACAGTAAGACCGAGTATGACGCTCATGTGACAAAGACAGAAAGCGGCTTCAAGGTATTCTTCCCTGAGGCTGCACGCGCTCCGTCACCCGGACAGTCGGCCGTATTTTACGATGGCGAATATGTCATCGGCGGCGGTTATATTGAATAAAAAGAAAGCCACTCCTGACGGGGTGGCTTTACTGTTATTTCAGATTATTAACAAAATCTTTTTCGATTGTAATTATATAATGGCGGGCGTCAAATTTTCCCAGTTTTTCCCTATCAAGCATATTGAGCAGTTCATCAAAGGGAATCTGAGCGAGCGCCTGCATCTTGCCCTCCCGCTCCCCTGCGATGATGACATTCCACTCCTGCACCTTCTCTTTAAGGTCCTGCCGATAGCCGAATGGCAGGTATGGCTTCATCGGGAAAATCGACGGCACATCCTCTGTCAGCACATATCGTGCAACGATGTATTCGCCATCCTGCGCCGTATTGAAAAGGCTCGGCTTGGCAAAATAGCAGTCCTTCTTCTGCTTTTCATCGAGATATTTTTCGTATGCTGAATAAGCTTCATCCTCGGTCATATTTTCAAGACTTTCGATAAACTCAGCTTCAATAGCGATAGGATAAATAGCGCCGAAAAGTGTCAGGTCAGGCTTGAACATAGTTTTTACAAGGCTTTTGTTGAAGCCGATTATCTCGTTTTTCTTGCTTTCAATATCGCTTACCTTGATGATTTCGTCTTCCTGCTCAAAGGAATCAAGCTTGAGCTGTTTACAGCAAAAGGAGATGACTTTATAGAAAGATTCGATGTCGCGCTGTGTGGCAGGATTATTGAGCACAAGCTCGATATTATAGTCCTTATCGACCAGAAAACTCATTCCTCTGCCGTAAACATCCTTGCGGTAGAGCACGAAAAGTGTCTCGCGGATATCAGTTCCGCCCTCATACTGGTCGATGACATAGGCTTCATTAGGCACACCGAAATACATATCGGCATCGAAAACTGCGCTCTGCAGAAACGGCATTTCTATTTTTACAGGCTTTTTCAGAAAGCCTTTCTTCTGTTTAAGATTGACGACGACAGACATACTGCACCTCCGCTTTTTTATGTTTTCAGTTTAGCACAAAATGAAAGCGGTGACAAGAGGCTTGCAGTTGAAATGACTGTATTTATATGGTATAATGTTCTCATAAGGGGTGATATTATGGTAACTGTACGCGAAACAGTGAAAGCTGACCTTGATAATGTCAAGGCGTTATGGGCTGATGGCGATGTTATGAAGTTTGTAGGCTTTCCTGACGGACTGCACCAGACAGACGAGCAGATGATGCGTTGGCTCGACAGAATATGTGCCGCACGACCGCTGACCAATCACTATTCTATTTACGAAGACTCGGTTTATTGCGGTGAGACCTTCTATAAGATTGACGTGGCACATAAAAGCGCTTCATTGGATATCAAATTATTCAGTTTTGCCCGCGGCAGAGGCATAGCATCCACGGCGCTCTCTTATGCCATTGAAAAGGCATTTGAAAACGGCGCTGAAAAGGTCTGGGTGGACCCGAATCCCGACAACATCAAGGCTGTCAACCTGTACGAAAGGCTTGGCTTTGTCCGCAAAGACTTCCCTGATTATCTTTCAGAAGAAGCCGGCGGCACATATGTTTACATGGAACTGAAAAAATAGACAGCAAAAAAGACCCCTGTCGGAGTCTTCATGCAAAAATGTATGTTATAAACCACGCCTTTCACAGTTATGTATGGTTTGTAGAATGGAGTCCTGTTCTTCCTTAGAAACTCCTAGGCTTTCAAGAGCCTCTCTG